>NZ_JBFRVM010000035.1:0-89175 GCF_041475145.1 Vibrio sp. 10N.222.49.A3 | reverse complement strand
TTAAACGATCGGCATTACAACCTAAGTTGGGGCTTCTATCTATCTATCTATCTATCTATAATTACAGCTTAAAACGGCTGATTTCATTTTCTAGTTCATTAGACAGTTCAGAAAGCTGAGCAGCTTGTTCTGCAGCTTGGTGCGCTTCACCTGCTAGCTCGTTAGATACGTCACGGATTCCTTCAGTGTTACGAGTAATCTCAGACGTTACTGACGCTTGCTCTTCTGCAGCAGAAGCGATTTGAGTCGCCATATCACTGATACGTTCAACAGCAGCATGAATTTGCGTTAAGCTAGCGGCCGCTGAGTTTGAGTCATCAACACTGGTTTCAGCAAGCGTTCGGCTATCGTTCATGATACTTACCGCTTTGCCCGTTGTACCTTGCAGTAATTCAATCGTTTGTTGAATTTCTTGAGTTGAACCGTGTGTACGTTGGCTCAAAACTCTCACTTCATCAGCAACAACCGCAAAACCGCGACCTTGTTCGCCAGCACGGGCAGCTTCAATCGCTGCGTTAAGTGCAAGTAAGTTAGTTTGTTCAGCAATGCCTTGGATATTGGACAAGATAGCGTTGATGCTATTGCCGTGCTCTTCAAGCTCAAGAATCACGTTCGTTGCAACTTGAACTTCTTGTGCAAGGTTTTGGATTGAGCTTTGAGTCTGTGTAACTTGACCCGTACCGTGCTCACACGCGCCAACAGCTTCAGATGAATTCTGTGCAGTTTGATCAGCATTACCCGCAATCTCTTGTGTTGCTGCAGCCATTTCGTTCACGGCTGTTGCTACCATATTGATTTCGTCTTGTTGCATCTGAATGCGAGCACTACGCTCTTCAGCTTGAGAAGCCGTTTGACGTGCTTGGTTACCTAGCGCAGCAGATACTTCGCTTAGCTTGATCACCATGGTGTGCATGTTGCCTACAAAACGGTTGAAGTTTTCAGCAAGCTTACCAATTTCGTCATCGCTCTTAGGCTCAAGACGTTGTGTAAGGTCGCCCTCACCTGAAGCAATTTCTTCAAGTGCCGCTGAAACACGGTTCAAATCACGGAATAGGAAGCTCACTAACCAGGACACTAATACGATTACGATTAACGTAATAATGACCGCCGTTGTGATCAACTGAGTAAGTAGTGTTGAGTGATTCGCTTCTTCTGTTGCTTTGTCCATCTGAACTGCAAAAATCCAGTTCGTATTAGGCACATTAGTGAAGTAAAGAAGCTTCTCAGCACCGCGCTCTTTGATGATCTCGATGCTACCCGTACGCACTGCGTTTTCGATGATAGGCATAGAAATGTCGTTTGAAAGCTGGCTTACAGGCTTAAGGCTCAGTGCTGAGTCTGGGTGTGCTAGGAATGTGCCGTCAGAGGCATCAATGAGCATTGCGTAAGCGTTGTCACCAACATCTAAGCTGATAACATCGTTGACTAGTTGATCAATAAGTACATCCGCACCAACAACACCAACAAGCTTACCGTTATGACGAACAGGTTCAGCAATCGTAACTAGAAGCGCTTGGGTAATCGCATCTTGATAAGCGGTTGTAATAATTTGCTTACCGGCTGCGTTTGCTTCCTGGTACCAAGGGCGTTGACGAGGATCGTAACCGGCGCGATTACGTTCAGGATGTGAACGGTACATTCCGCCTTCTGGAGTACCTAAAAAGATATCGTCAAAGCCACCCGCTACACGAGCTTGCTTAAGGAAAGGAACAACATCATCCTCTCGTGAAAAGTCATTAAATGCTGATGCGATATCGGTGCGGATATCAATCCAGTTTTTAATACCTTCAGATGCTGCTTCTGATACGCTTTCAGCTCGCAGGTATACGCCGTTACGAGTCTGTTCAAATAATTGGTTTGCTGATAACCAAGTTAACGCTGTTGCCATAACGACAACAGCAGATAGGCTAGCACCTATTAACTTCTGCTTAAGTGTTAGTTTCATGTCAAAGTTTCACGAGTAGTGGATAATCTAGCGAATACTACCCAATTTAAGCAAACGATTCGAGCTATTTCACAGTTTTACATCACATTATATTTGCAATAAAACCAAAAACTTAGCTTTCGCCAATTACTTGGCTTTTCGCCAAATTCAAGGCGCCATTTCAACGACGATTTCTACGATATATACAGTTTTACAGGCTGTAAAATGGATAAAAAAAGGCAGGAGAGTTTCCTCTTCTGCCTTTTGTTTTACTTTGTATTCGACATCAAAAAGATGAAAAATCGAATAGTAGGTAGTCTATCTTTTCTCTGTTCGCATACCCATTAGTAGGCTCACACACATCAACAATAGAATGATGGTGAATGGCAATGCTGTTGAGATTGCACCCGCTTGCAGAGCTTGAACGGCTTCAGTACCGCCAACCCACAATAGAGCTACTGCAATCGCACCTTCAAGGAACGCCCAGAATACGCGTTGAGGCACTGGCGTATCAACTTTACCACCAGCGGTAATACTGTCGATGACTAAAGAGCCCGAGTCAGACGATGTAATAAAGAATACGAGAACCAATACAACCGCAATGATTGAAAGCAGAGTACCAAACGGCAATACATCAAACATTTGGAACATTGCCAGTGATACATCAGTTAAGCCATTTTGACCTAGGGTACCAACCTTATTCACGATTTGATCAATTGCCATACCACCGAACACTGACATCCAAATGATAGTCACTGTCGTTGGAACAATCAGTACCGCTGTAATGAACTCACGAACAGTACGACCTTTAGAAACACGCGCGATAAACATACCGACAAATGGAGACCATGAGATCCACCAGGCCCAGTAGAATACAGTCCAACCATGTAACCAAGCTTCATCTTCACGACCGTGAGGGTTGCTCAACGGAATGATGTTCTCGATGTATGCCATCAATGTTGTAGGGATTGAACCTAGAGTCACTGCGTAGCCGATTAGAGCTACTAGGATAAGCAGTAGGAAAGCAACCAACATGTTGATGTTACTGATAACTTTAACGCCACCATCAATACCACGAAGTACGGATACGACCGCTAGCAAAGTTACTACGGTAATAACAATGACTTGTAACCCTAAGCCTGCCTCAATGCCGAATACATGCTGAATACCACTTGCGGCTTGCTGCGCACCAAGGCCAAGCGATGTCGCCAAACCAAACAGGGTTGCAAGTACAGCAAGAATATCAACGATGTGACCAGCCCAGCCCCACGCTCTATCACCTAAAATTGGGTAGAAGATAGAACGAATTGAAAGCGGTAATCCCTTGTTGTAAGAGAAGAAAGCCAGTGAAAGCGCCACAACACCATAAATAGCCCAAGGGTGAAGCCCCCAGTGATACATGGTTGCACCGAGTGCTAGTTTTGCGGCTTCTGGTGTATTTGCCTCTACGCCAAGTGGCGTTTCATACCAACCTGTGTAGTAAGCCGCAGGTTCTGCAACACTCCAGAACATCAAGCCAATACCCATACCTGCAGCAAATAGCATCGATAACCAAGACATGAATGAGTAATCTGCCGTTGCATCAACACCACCAAGGCGGATTTTACCAAACGGAGAAACAATCAAGCCTAAGCAAAATATAACGAAAATATTGCCGGACCAAATGAACAACCAATCAAATGAATTGATAATTTGCCATTTAACACCATCCAATGCTGACTTTGCTGAAGCGGTATCTGTAAGCAGCACACCGATCAAGAACAAAGTGATGAGTCCTGCACTGATACCAAACACTGGGTTATGAACGTCAAAACCCCATTTTTGGACGTTATCTTGACCAACAGTGTAATCCGTACTGTCGATACTGTATTTATCTATACCTTTAGTCATTATTCCTCTCTACGGAATACTTATAAGATCTGTTGACCTCATATCCCTTACTTTCCTGTGACTGAATCACAAACTCGAACATACGATCCAAGTAGTACAAGCTGTTGTCACAATAATTCAAATACTTGGATGTCTGAAGTTTAGCAGGTTAACTTATTGTTTTCAGTAAACTAGAATCAGTTCGATGGATTTTCAAACAAAATATAGATAATCACTTATATTTGCGGCGAAAAAAAGGCCGACTAAGTCGGCCTCTATTTGAAAAAATACTTTTAGCTCAAAGCACTTTGCTGCTTAACCAATTGATTCTCTGTACGTAAACCAAGAAATAAACTTAGGCACATAAGCAATAATATGAAAGCAAATGGTAATGCCATTGAGACTGTTCCAGCTTGTAATGCCTGAATAGATTCAGTACCACCAACCCACAGTAGAACCGCCGCAATCGCGCCGCCCATCAATGCCCAAAATACACGCTGTGGAACAGGTGCATCGACTTTACCGCCAGAAGTAATGCTATCAATAACCAATGAACCTGAGTCTGATGAAGTGATGAAGAACACCATAATCAAACCAATCGATACCACTGAAAGCACTGAGCTCATTGGCAGCGCATCATAAGTGTGGAATAGAGAAAGTGTAATATCTTGCAGACCATTTATACCAATCTCACCCACTTTATTCGCCACCTGGTCAATCGCAATACCACCGAAAATAGCCATCCAAATGATAATGACAGACGTCGGGATAAATAAGACTGCAACGATGAATTCACGAATTGTACGACCTTTAGAGATACGAGCGATGAACATGCCTACGAATGGTGACCATGAAATCCACCAAGCCCAGTAAAATACCGTCCAACCTTGCATCCATGTTTCATCATCACGACCATGAGGGTTGCTAAGAGGAATAAAGTTCTCAATGTAGCCCATTAGCGCGGTTGGTATCGCCTTAATACCCGCCATGCCACCCGCGATAGTTACGAAGATCAGCAAGCCTAATGCAACAACCATGTTGACGTTGCTTAGAACCTTAACACCACCGTTAATACCGCGAATCACCGACATTGTTGCCAACAGTGTTACCACTGCAATAACAATAAGCTGCATACCAATACCGCCATCGGTACCAAATACATGGTTAATACCGCTTGCGGCTTGCTGTGCACCTAGGCCAAGTGATGTTGCAAGGCCAAACAATGTTGCAAGTACTGCGACAATGTCAACGATATGACCAAACCACCCCCAAGTTCTGTCACCGAGTAGCGGGTAAAAGATTGAGCGAATAGAAAGCGGTAAGCCTTTATTGAAAGTAAAGAAGGCAAGAGACAAAGCAACAACGGCGTAGATTGCCCAACCGTGCAAGCCCCAGTTGTAGATGGTTGCACCTAGTGCCAACTTAGCCGCTTCAGGAGAATACGCTTCAACACCGAGCGGTGTTTCATACCAACCGGTAAAGTAAGCTACTGGCTCTGCCACACCCCAGAACATCAAACCAATACCCATTCCCGCGGCGAATAACATCGACATCCAAGATAGGTTAGAGTGCTCTGCTTTAGCATCATCGCCACCTATACGTATCTTTCCGTACGGGGAGATAATGAGGACAAAACAGAAAAATACGAAAAGGTTCGCAGCCCACATAAAGAAACCATCGAAGTTACCGATGACTTTCCACTTAACGCCATCAAGTGCCGCTTTAGCTGTTTCAGGTTCTGCAACCAAAAGCGCAATCAGGAAAGCAATTATCGCCCCAGCACTGATTCCAAATACAGGGTTATGAACATCAAAACCCCATTTCTGAACATTATCTTGTCCTACGGTATAATCAGTATTATCAATACTATACCTATCCTTTACAGGCTCCATGCATCCTCTCTAATTAGTAGCGCACAATTTGCAACATTGCATTTGGCACTTAAATTTCGAAAGGAAGAATAACAACTCGTCGCAAAAATACTAAAAAAACCATCAAAAAACGGGTGTAAACGGCACATTTGGTAATTAAATTACACATTCACTGTAATTTAGCGTAACATCACTCAACAAGCCCAGAGCTAACAGCATACTTGGCAAGCTCTGCCGTAGAGTGAATGTCGAGCTTATGCTTGATATTTTGTCTATGGGTTTCAACCGTTCGGTAACTGATATTTAATCCCTTCGCGATCTCTTTACTGCTCTCCCCTTTAGCCACTAATTTCAACACAGCTTCCTCACGCCTACTCAATGGGTTCTTCACAGATTGTGTGGGAGTAATAGGCTGAGTAAACAAGTTCTGAGTCACTTTTTCACAGAAATAGGTTGAGCCTTGATTGACCGTCTTGATTGCCTGCACCATTTTTTCAGCCGAAATTTCTTTCAACATATAGCCGACAGCACCCGATTGCATCACCTTCATGATGTATTCACGGTTGTTATGCATGGTCAGCATCAGCACCTTAGCTTGAGGATCTTCCTCTTTAATCAGGTGAGTGGCATCAATACCATTCATGATAGGCATGCTGATATCCATCAACACTACATCAGGGCGCAGGTCTTTAACCATTTCAACGGCTTCTAATCCATTGCTGGCTGTACCTATCACGCTAATATCAGGCTCGAGTTCTAATCTCGCCATAAAGCCATCCAGTACCACTTGGTGATCATCTGCAATCACAACTCGAATAACTTCACTCATTCACTAATCCCTCTAGTGTCAGTAACACTGTAATTTCCGTTCCAAAGCCAACCTCACTCATCAATTCAAAGTCACCACCGATGAACTCCACCCGTTCTCTCATGTTACGTAACCCAATACCTCGCTTTTCCATTGCTTTATAGGTATTGAAACCGACTCCATCGTCTTGGATGAGCAACTGCAACACATTTCCAATTTGCTGTGCGATAACCGTTACTTTGGTCGCTTGTGCGTGTTTCTCTATATTATTCAGTGACTCTTGCACCACTCGATATAAAGTCGTCGCAGCTTCTGATTTCAACTTTCCCGGCTGCGTATTAAACAAGGTTTCCACTTCAATGCTCGAGTGCGCCTGAAAGTCTAATAACAGCGAAGACAACGCCGCTTCTAAGCCGATATCATCCAATGAACTTGGTCGAAGTTGATGCGAAATATGCCTCACCTCTTCGATTGCCCGCATCAGTGAATGCTGAGACTTATTCAAATGCACTTTAAGGTCTTCGCTTTGTAGCTTATTACCGAGCAGTTCTAAGTGACAGCGACTCGACACTAATAACTGGTTAATACCATCATGCAACTCACGCGCTAGGTGCTTCTTTTCGTCCTCTTGAAACATCACCGTCTTATGAGCTAGTTCCTTCAAGTTGTTATCCGCTATCCGATGTTCATGCATGTTAATGGCCAAGGTCAGTACAATGATGACCGCGACCGTCACACTCAGAATCACCACAATCGAAAAGAACGTGGTTTCAATATTCTTGTTAATTGCGGCCTGCATCGAGGCCACTTCTTGATGCACATCCTCAATATACAAGCCGGTGCCAATCATCCAGTCCCAGCGCTCTAACCAAGCGGCGTAACTCAGCTTCGAGACCACCTCACCTGTCGAAGGTTTTTGCCACAAATATTGGTGAAATCCTCCGCCTGTTTGTGCTTCTCTTAACAAGGCTTCTATCAGAAAGTCGCCATCTTCATCTTGCAGTTGAAGTAAGTTTTGCCCTATCAACTCTGGCTGGATTGGATGAACCAAATTGGTTCCGTGGCGATCATACGCAAAGAAGTAACCGTCAGAGCCATACCTTAGTTTAGACAATATGGTTCGAACTTCTCTTTTGGCTTGTGCTTCTTGGATATCGGGATCATTGTAGATATGTTCGATGGCATCAAATGCGAGATCAACAGTGTCTTTGAGGGCGTTTTCACGCGACTTAATTAAGCTGTCTCGGAAGATTTCGACCTCTTTCTCACCCAACGTCTTAGTTTGGTGTAACGAGATCCAACTAATGCTCGCCGTTACAATCAGCAACGGGAGTAGCGTCAGCAAAATCAGCTTAACTTTTAGAGGCATTCCTTTTCCTCACAAAAAACGGCTTATTGAACATCAATAAGCCGTTTTACTTTATCAATTTATGGATAGCCGTTGAAACATATCATTCACATTCTAGGCTTCACTCACATTCCATAGAAAGATGGGAAAGCGAGAAGTGATCCAAGTACGAGGATTTGAATCAAAATGAAAGGCATCACGCCTCGGTAGATATCCTTGGTAGTCACACCTTTTGGTGCCACCCCTTTTAGATAGAACAAACTGAAGCCAAACGGTGGCGTCAAGAATGAGGTTTGAAGGTTCATCGCGATAAGGATTGCGAACCAAGTCATGTTGATTCCCATCAGTTCAGCAACAGGCGCAATAATCGGCACAATGATGAAACAGATTTCTACGAAGTCGATGAAGAAACCCAGAATCAAAATCACCAACATGGTAATGATCAAGAAACCCCACTTCTCACCCGGCAACTGCAGCATCCATTCTTCAACCAGATAATCACCGCCAGTATAAGTAAACGCCATTGAGAATGCCGTTGCACCCAACAAGATAGCAAATACCATTGCCGTTACTTTGACCGTCTCTTTAGAGGCGTCATACACCATCGACCAACTAAACTGACCGTAGAGCAAAGCGAGTACCATCGCACCCGCACCACCCAGAGCAGCAGACTCTGTCGGCGTAGCAACACCCGCAAAGATAGAGCCCAATACGACAATAATCAGCGCGAGTGGCGGTATGATTGCTTTCAATGCGTTGATGACTTCTTGTTTACGGCTGATGGAATCATCACGCTCAATTGGTTGAGCGGCTTCAGGGTTAAGCTTCGCGTATATTAAGATATAAACGATATAAGCCCCCACTAACATCACGCCCGGCCAAATCGCGGCTTGGAACAAGTCACCTACCGGAACACCCAATACGTCCCCCAATAGAATCAAGACGATGGATGGCGGAATGATTTGCCCTAACGTACCAGACGCACAGATGGTGCCGCAGGCTAAGCCTTTGTCGTAGTTGTACTTGAGCATGACGGGCAACGAGATAAGCCCCATTGCAACCACAGAAGCGCCTACCACACCGGTTGAAGCGGCAAGCAGTGAACCTACGAGAACTGTCGAGATTGCGATACCACCTCGTACACCACCAAACAGTCGTCCCATAGACTCAAGTAACTGCTCAGCAAGCTTAGTCTTTTGTAAAACAAGTCCCATGAAAACAAACAATGGAACGGCCATCAGCACCGTATTTTCCATGATTGATTGAATTCGATATGGCATGAAGGCAAACATTTCGATGCCTTCCGCCCAAACACCAAAGATTAGTGCGATACCACCAAAGGTAAACGCCACAGGGAAGCCAAGTAAAAGTGCAAACAAGGCTACGAAAAACATTACTATTCCAATCATGTTCAGCCTCTACTTATTCTTTGTATGAGTATTGTTTGCATGGATAAGGTGCGGATTAAAAATCTTGTTCAATGAGTGCAGGATCAAACCGACTCCGCTGAGTGCCATCAAGAAAAATGACAGTGGAATCATGGCTTTGATGATCCATCGATATGGCAGGCCACCCGGGTCACCTGAGGTTTCGCCGAGGTTATAACTCTCTTTGGCAACATCAATACCAAACCAAGCAACCAGCAAACAGAAAGGCATCAGAAAGATCAGTGTGCCTAGCAGGTCAATAATGGCTTGCGCTTTAAAGCTCAATTGTTCGTAGAACACGTCTACTCGAACATGACCACCTGCCTTGATGGCATAAGGAACACCTAATAGAAAAACGGCTGAGAAAAGGTGCCATTCCATCTCTTGGAAGGCGATAGACACATCGTTAAAGGCGTATCGCATCACAACGTCATACACAACGTTAGCGATAAGTAGAATAAACAACATACTGGAAAGCCATCCCAGTGCATCACCGATACGATTAAACAGGCGTTCAATATAAATTAGACTTCGCATTCCCGACTCCATGGAATTTGAAAAGACATCGCGCAGCACAACTGACCCAAACTAAAAACGATTCAGTTTATAGCTAGCAATAGGCACGACGTAGAAAGGGTTCTTGGGCGTATTACAGGATTTAACCTGCTTAATTATTATGGTTAAAATGAACCCGCCGCTTAATCACTCTTAGTTACCTAAAAAGAATAGCTTTGGGTTCATTAGCTTCAGTTCAACAACTGTCGATTATTTCGCTTGGCTATTTAAATAAGCTCTATGTGAAATATCTGTCCATGAACGTACTTGCTCTAGGTAGCTTGCTTGTGAAGCTTGAATCTCTTTTGCCAATGCATCTTTCTCAGCGTGCTTAGCAAGTAGGCGATCGTTCGCTTCTTTCAGTGCAGACATAACCTCTGGTGGGAAATCTTTAACTTGTACGTCTGGGTATTCTGTTTTCATTGAAACCCAGTTCTTTCCACTTTCGTGCGTTGCTTGTGTGTACATGTCGTAAGCCGCTGTACGCATTGCAACACGCAAGATTTCTTGTAGGTCTTCAGGAAGCTTGTTCCATGTACGCTTGTTCACTAGGAATTGAAGCTCTGAACCCGGCTCATGCCAACCTGTGTAGTAGTAAGGCGCGATCTTGTGGAAGCCCATACGCAGATCAAGTGATGGGCCTACCCACTCTAGTGCATCGATTGTGCGACGCTCTAGAGACGTGTAAAGCTCACCTGGGGCAATATTGGTAGGTTTAGCGCCTAGCTCCGCTAGAATCTCACCAGCAAAGCCAGGGATACGCATTTTCAGACCTTGTAGGTCTTCCACACTGTTGATCTCTTTTTGAAACCAACCGCCCATCTGGATATCCGTATTACCACCTGGGAACGACATCAAATTATGTGGAGAGTAAACCTGCTCCATCAACTCCATACCACCACCGTGATAGAACCACGCATATTGTTCAGCTGGCGTCATACCGAAAGGCATAGAAGTGAAGTAAAGCGTGTTTGGAACTTTACCTTTCCAGTAGTAAGAGCCTGAGTGTCCCATGTCGTATTGACCAGACTTAACCATGTCAAAAACGCCAAGCGGTGCTTTGTGTTTGTTCGCAGAATCGATTCTGATTTGCAGTCGACCGTTCGACATTTTCTCAGCCATCGCAGCCATGTTCTTCGTCGCGTCACCGAATACAGGGAAGTTTGGTCCCCATGTTTCAGCAAGCTTCAAGCGATAAACCTTATCAGCAGCAGTAGCACCAGTAGCGACCAAAGCTAAACAAGCCGCTGCAGTAACTGCAACGTTTTTAAAAACTCGTGTGAGGGAGTTAGAAATGAGACTCATATTCACGTCCTTTGTTGGGTTAACACTCTTTCTATGAGCATTTTTTATGATTCAACATAAGAGTGCACCGTGATGTAGCAACAAGATATCAGGGAGAGCACGCACGACGGACTCACATAAACTGCGTATTAGACCAAAGGGTTACGTAGAACTACGTAGGAGATAATTTAGCGATGTCGATTTTAAAGGCTCTGGGAGATTCATTAGGGTAATTAGTATTGATAAATACCTAAGTAGTTATAGTGAAACTGCATTAACAATTGATTTCCATTTCGTGAGGAAGCTCTATTCTCGCCACACATCGAATACGCACTTAAATGCATTTATCCATATAAATCAAAGTTTCAGAGAATTAGACGTCCTACTTTGGTACCTACTGATTCGAAACATGGGACACGCGAAAGACTGGTGAATAACGGAAGGGGCCTGCCGATTGGGAAAAGGCTTCTGGGGCTAGGTTTGAATGTGTGTATGGGGTTAGGGTTAGCATGATCCTCCAGATACAAAAAAGCCTCGATAATCGAGGCTTAAAAACTTTAACGAAGCGAATGTAATCCCGCGGGATTACATAGCTTTGTAGATAACCTTGTTACCTGCAAGTTGCTCTTTCGCTACTAGGTTTTCTTCAAGAAGTTTTTTCAATGCGCCTGTTGCCCATGAAGCTGCTTTCGCGTCTTCTTGACCAGCTGCTAGGCCGATACCTTTAGGGTTAATGCCTTCAGCATTGCTAACAACGATGTCTAGAACTTGTTGTTGCTTAGGAGTCAGTGCTACTGCAACTTCTTTAGTTGCTGCTACTGCTTTCTCTACCGCTGGTTTTGCTGCTACAGTTTTTTCTGCTACAACTTTCTCTGCGACAGGCTTCGCTTTTTTCGGCGTTGCCACTGCTTTAACTACAGCCGCTTTAGTGCGTTTCTGCAGTTTAGCCTGCACCTTACGCTTATGAGCAAGTCTCATTGAATATTTCTCCAGTTCACTGCTCTTTTCGCAGTGGTGAAAATTTGAAGCGCGATTTATACCAAAAAACCGGAGCTATTTGTAGAGTGAAGCGTCGAAAGTCGACGAAAAATACCGATATTGTCTACTAGCGTCTATTATTTAATCATCGACTTATCAATTCAGGGTCATATACACTGGTTATCCATCCAGACAAAAATATGAAAACTTGGTGTTGCCTATGGACACTCGTCACCTTACAAATTTCTCTTTGCCTGCATTTACGCAATCATATCGAATTATCGCCATCATTTTAGGATTCGCTTGCCTAATCATGGCGTTATACATTGATAACTCAAAATTACTGATCGTGGGTGCATTTTGCATTAGCGCACTTTTGGGCACGGGCTATTATTTGATGCTTCGTAGCAGAGTGATGTTCACGCTCACCCCCACTCACTTTCAACAGCATTTTTATAAAGGTGGGTGGGTTTTAAAGTGGAGCAATATTGAAAAGATTGGCATGTGTACCTACGAACAAGAGGGTTGGCATCAACCTCTCCCTTGGGTCGGCATTAAAATGAAAGATTACTCGTCCTACCTTGACTCTATTTGCCCAAAAATAACCTGCGAATTATTGCTCAGCCAACGAGCACTTTTGTACTTGGGAGCGAAGCAAGCGGGTAAAGAATCGAACTTTGAAGATATGGTTTTAGACTCATCGCACTACCACACTCGTTGTACCGAAAACGGGTGTGTGGAATTAAGCCAATATAAAGAATCAAAGAATACCGACAAAGTGAGTTTCAGCGCTCAACAAACGCAAATGGATGCGGATTCATCCGATAAAGCAAATAATCACAACGCGGTGATTAAAGACTATTCTTGATTACAGGCGATGCTTGCCAACAGAATGAAATATCAAAGAGGCTTCCACGGGTATGACATTTTCATATCAACCCATGATCTGAAGATCAGTGGGGAGGAGTTTGTTGGACTGGCTCGACGCTACTTGGCGGCAGCCGAACGTCTTTCTGATTAAAATTAAACTGGTTTAAAAGTAAAACCGCACGCAATAAAAAAGCTTAGCTTCCATAACAAAAGCTAAGCTTCATTTTCAATCGTTCTTATATTAAATCAAAGATTTAATTAATATATAGGCATCTCGTCGGCAACGAATGGATTTGATGCGCGCTCACGGCCAAATGTTGACTCAGGACCATGACCCGGTACGAATGTTACATCACTGCCTAGCGGCCAAAGCTTAGTCTTGATTGAAGCAATTAGCGTGTTGAAGTCGCCTTGCGGGAAATCCGTGCGACCAATAGCACCGTTAAATAAAACATCACCAACAAACGCCATACGCGCTTGCTCACTGAATAGCACGACGTGACCCGGAGTATGACCCGGCGTGTGAATCACATCGATAACTTGGTTACCAAAAGTCACTTTGTCGCCCTCTTCTAACCAAGTGTTTGGTTCAAAGGCTTTACACAGTGGGAAGCCGAACATCTGGCTTTGATTCTCTAGACCTTGAAGCCAAAAGTTATCGGCTTTATGTGGGCCAACAATGTTCACGTTCAAGATTTCAGCAAGCGGTACTGTTCCGCCCACATGGTCTAGGTGACCGTGAGTCAATACCAAATTCACCACTTTAACACCTAACTCTTCGATGATAGCAGCCAGTTGCTGAACATCACCGCCCGGATCGACAACGATGCCTTCCATTGTCTCATCACACCACACAATTGAGCAGTTTTGAGAGAACGAGGTAACAGGGACAACTTGATACTTAAGAGACATATACAAACCTTAGAGGGCAAACTGAAATTTGGGCAAACTATGACATTGGATGTCTACTTTGACAAGTACCTAGCATTCGCTCGTAAATTCAGCTTAACACTACCAACTGCGTGCTGGACCTGTATCAATATGGATAAAGTTGCTACGTGCATAATAACCGACACCACCCGCATTCAAGCTTTTAGCAACGTCTCTTAATTCTTTTAGGTTAACGCCATCAATACGGAAATCGATCGCTTTACCTAACATGTGGTAGCTCTTCTTGGCTACGCCACTCGACTTTGAGCGCAGTGCTTCATTGGTCGCTGGAGAACGGTAACCAGAGATGATTTGAACTTCTTTTTGAATACCCAGTACATTTTGAATCTGAGTGATCTGATCAAACAGGTTCTTATCCATTGGATGAATCTCATTACGACGGAAATCACGGCACAGTTTGCTTAGACGAGCCATTTCATCACCAACATAGTTAGTACCATCGAAATAACAGGTCTCTAATCGTTCACCTGTGTGAAGATTGTTCATGCTAATCGTTCTTGGTTGATCAGGGTATGACGCAAAAGCGATAGAAGGAGTAATTGAGGCGACAACAGCAGTACCACCAGCGTAAGTCAGAAACTGACGGCGTGAAAATAAACTTTGAGACATACAGCAAAAAAACCAATTAGATCGAACGAAAAATGCACGATACATAATGGAAATTGCTGCGTCAACGTACAAAAACCGCCCAAAAGGTTAGTAATTGTAACCTTTGTACGGTTAGTTATTGATCCACATTATAATTTTATCAATAGAAGCTTGGTTGTCATTTTTTGGTCAAGATCACCCTTATTGGCTTCAATGATGGTTAACCACCCTCTTTATCATATTGGTAGATGTCACCACGATACTGTATACCCCCTTCTTCAAACAGCACAGTTTGATAGATGATATGCACGGGGATTCGCTTCTTGAGGCGAACCTTAGTATTAGGAGCAAGATCGTTACTTTGGTTAGGTACTTTCCTTACCTTGGTGGCAAACAACAATTCAGCCAATTCCTCTGCATGTTCGACACGTATACAACCTGAACTGTAAGCACGGAAGTCATCATTAAACAGGCCTTTACTTGGCGTATCGTGCAGATAGATCGCTCGCTTGTTGGGCGTGTTGAACTTGTACAAACCTAATGCATTACGTGAGCCCGCCTGTTGACGCATTCGATATGGGAACGAATTGAAATTGATGGTCTGCCAATCAATATCTGTGGTGTCGACGGTTTCCATGGTGCGCCAACCATCAATCACTTGAAAGTTGTGTGTCTCTAGGTAGCTTTCGTCCGCTTTTACTTTAGGCAAGATGTCTTTGACCATGATTTTCCATGGCACGTTCCAAGTAGGATTTAAGATAACCGAATCTAGGTTTATCTCTAAAAGCGGTGTTTTTCGCGACTTTCTGCCCACGACCACTTTGGACTCAAAGACCTCTTCACCATCTTCCCAATACTTCATATCAAAACTAGGGACATTGACGACGATGAGAGAGTCTCTGTCTCTTGGCCACAAACGAACACGTTCGGCATTGAGAGCCAGCGAAGTCAATCGTTCATCAAAGCTCATGTTGATCCATTTGATCGTATCCGGCCCGACGATCCCATCGTCTGTCAGGCCGTGCATTCGCTGAAAAGACTTAATTGCCGATTGCAGATCTTGGTCAAATACAGGGAAATCGACCGCGATCATCGAGGTATCAACACCAACCAAAGCAATGCGTTCAACAAGAATGGTTTTGTCTGAAAGCTCATCACCTAAGCGTTTCAACCCTTTCTGTCTGTATCGCTCTATATTGAGTTCAGACGCAGTTTCTAGCACGGAGTAGGTCGCCTTGAATTGGTCAAAATCCCCAACAGGCGGCGCATAGGACAATACCATTTCTAATAAGTAATCATTGGTGACACTGCTTTTCAATCTCATCAGGATATGTGGAGAAGGCGCAGGCAACTTGGAATGCAGCTTGCCCGAGAAATACCACTCTTTACCGGCAAGTGGCGCATTCTCAACGTAGCTTAGGTAATAAATAAAGGTATCGGTTAATAAGATGTCCAACTCTTGCCATTGCCCACGAGTTTGATAGTGGCGGATTTGCTTAAGTTGTCGTTCAAAAAGCGGGGCCATTTGCGCTTGTTCGAGAAGCGACAACTGGAATTCAAACGCCTTAACAAGTTCAGGCGAATCCCACAAAATTGGAAGAGATGAGTCTTGATAAATACTTTGGGTAAGCTCTGGATAAATCAGCATAAAAGAGAGCTCTGAATCAGCCGGAATAAATCGGCTCTCGTCAGAACTCGTATAGCTCCATGCATGCACAGAGACTAACACCAATAATCCACAGAAGTATTTTGCTAACATGCTTAACCCCATCACCAATCATCTCATAAGTATGGCAAAGAAATAGGAGTAAGCATGTTATTTTTTAAGGAGTTTTATGAACTAGATTGCACTCCAGTGGTTATCCCACTGGACCGATGATTGCTGAGTTGATTTCTCATAAGGCTTGTGTTGGCTCACCACACTGCCCGCTCCAGAGCTGAGTCGAAATTCACCATCAAGCAGCACTGCGCCAGAAGCATCAGACAACGCAGAGAGCTCCACTAACTCTTTAGTCTCTTTAGACCAAATACCATAACAGTTGCCTCTTGGCGAAGTCGCAATAATCCAATCATCTGACGCCGCAATACTGGCGATATAGTGATTGAACCTTGCCCATTGCTCTGGTTCTGCATTCAGTGATTCAAACTGCCCGCCTTTGGTATGCATCACCAAAAGTGAAGGATACTCATCTGGTTCACCACGATATTGCTGGCCACATAGTACGGTTTCAGCACCATCATGGGCTAAGTGTCGAATGCTCAGCTTCTTGTCTAGCAATTCAACCTGATCAAGCAGCGCACCTTCAGGTGAAACATAACTTAAACTCGGTTGCATTGAATTCAAGTTTTTCGGTGTTCTACCGTCAGTATGAACGCCGCCAACGCCGATCGCGAGATTTCCATCCGGCATGATGATCACTTCATGAGGGCCAATACCAAAGCCAGTGAACTCCTCGACCTTACGATAGCCTTGTGAGACATCGTAAACACCAATCACACCTTGGCTGCTGTCGGTTTTCCCTTCCGTGGCATACAGTAACTTGCCATCTAATGAGTAAACGCCATGACCATAGAAGTGGCGATTGTTACCTTTCACGACCATCTTGATCTGCTGACCATTTTTATAGTCAAACACCATAAAATAGTCACCAGGACGACGAGCAAAAACCACCGCATGTGATGATGTTGGGCAAATCGCGACGCCATGCCCACGATCTGGGATCGGCAGTTGACTCAGCGGCATACCATATTCGTCAGCCACAACCGCTGAATATTGGCCACGACCATTAAGCGCACAGCCGATCAGTTGAGGATCATTAGATGTGCTTGCGGCGCCAGAGCGACTAGCGCAGCCAAACGGAAGTACAGGTACAGCTGCACAACCCAGTGCAGCCTTGAGTAGCGTTCTTCGTGTAGTATCAGTCACCATCGGTAGCATTAAATCCTATTACCACGCCAAGCTCTATCGCCACTTCTTCATGAATCAAGTACTTCAAACGTTCTAGTTTGTTGTATTGAGTCAGCACATTTCGGTAGCCCTCTTTGCTCTGCAGCAACTCGAACAAACTTGAGTCTGTAGGCCAAGTATCTAGCGTTAGCGTGAACTGGTCAGCAACACGGTCAGCAAGATCGTTTAAGCCCCTCTCTCTTAATAAGCCATCAAGACCATTACCATCAGCCAGATAAAGCTTTTGAAGTGCTGCTACATTCGCTTTTAGTTGAGTCATCGAAGTTTGTGCACGCCATGATTCTGAGAAGTAAGGACGCGGATGACCGATTTTGGCCATTGGGCGACTCAGCTTTTTCATGCTGTAATCAAGTTGGTTGGTCAATAAAGCGATGTATTCAGACTCCCAACGAGTCTCGTCTAACGCTAACCAAGGGTTAACCTGCCATGCCTGTGCAATCGAAGATGACTTAATCGCTAAGTTTTCAGTAATCGCTTGTGATGATTGGCAGCCTAGTGTTTTGTCTTGAAGCAGTGGCGATTGCTCGTCATAAAGCGACCATTCCAACGCACCCAGCCCTTGAACGGTCACGCTCTGCTGTGCGATTTCGTCTTGAGACCATGCTTTATCCTGCTGAGTCAATTGACGCATTTTAAGACCGGTGGTGTTCTTCTTATCTGGCCAAAATTGAATATTCCAGCTCTCTTCAAGTGCCGCTGTTGGGCCTCTTTCTTGCCCTTGCAGTGCCATCCAACTGTTCATGGTGAGCTGCCACTGACTTTTTAAAGCATCTAACTCAACATCATTAGTTTGGCAGTAACCCTGCATCAAGACTTCTAGCTCGTTGGCTTGCTTGGCGAATAGGACGGCTGAATCAAACTCTTGTTGATAGACACTGCGACTGATGTGGTCGGTCGTATCTGCTTGATAAGACACACCATTAACCTCAGATGAAGCAGCTTGTTCACCCGATGATTGGCAGCCTGCCATGATTAATACCAACAAAGGCATTAACAAAAATTTATGCGTCATGCTGTTACCTTACTTCCTAATTTTTCTTTTAATTATATGAGTTCATTAAATACCAAACGACCGCTGAACTCGTATTCCTACACGTTCAGCGGTTGTGTTCTTTGGGTTAACTCGATCTTTGAATGTCTGAATCTCAGACCGACTATAGCGAATTCAAAAACGCCAGTAGTGCTTCACGCTCAGTGGCATTCAAAGACAGAACGTTTTGTTTCGCCATTTCTGCTTCACCACCGTGCCAAAGTACCGCTTCCATAACGTTTCTTGCGCGACCGTCATGAAGCAGGAACGTATGACCATTCACTTCTTTGGTATAGCCTAATCCCCATAATGGCGTCGTACGCCACTCTTGGCCATTGGCAAGGTATTCAGGGCGATTGTCGGCTAAGCCTTCCCCCATATCGTGCAACAACATATCGGTATACGGACTGATTAATTGCTTAGACAACGCAGGTAACCCTTCACGCTCTGCTGTGCGAATTTCAGCTTGGTGGCAACTCTGACAACCAACGTCTTTGAATAATTTTTTACCTTGCACGACGGCTGGGTTGTCGACGTTGCGACGAATAGGGACCGCTAAATGCTGCGAATAGAACTCAACAAAATCTAGAATATTGTCGCTGACTTCTGGCTCGCCACCGTTCGCAAAATCATCACAGGTTGATTGCGCTGATGTGCAGTTTTCATTCGGGAATAAGCGACTCGTTAAGCCCAAATCACCGTTAAACGCCGCCGCATTTTGCTGCATTAGGTTTGGCTGGCCAGCTTTCCAACCGAATCGACCCAACGCCATTTCGTTAGTTTGAACATCAAGAACGTAGTTCGCTTTGCCTGAAACACCTTGCTTGTCGGCCAACTGCTGTTTAGCAAATCCGAGAATCGTTTCTTGCGGGATGCTTTCAAGTAAACCAAGGCCAATCATTGGCGGCGCAACACGAGCTGAAAACTCAGTTTTAGGATGCATCTCGCCAAAGGCAAGATCAGTAATCTTTAAAATTGGTTTACGCAAAGTAACGACTGTACCGTCTTTGAATTCAACAGGAACATCGGTGTAGCTGATGTTCACTTTGCCCTCGGGTTTTACACCTTGAAGCGCGAAATCTTGTAACTGGCCGCCGTAAGTTGGTTCAGGAATACCACCATCACGAATGAAGGCTTGTCTCTGTTCTGGCGTTTCAGCAGGGATACTTAAGCGGACCAACAATGAAACCGCGTTCTGGTCATCTTTTTCAGGCGCATGACCACGACCATCTTTGATGTGACAGTTTTGACAACCGTTGGTATTGAACAATGGACCTAACCCATCACGTGCATCGGTTGATGACGGCGCAGGAACCCAAGGGTTTCTAAAGAAGCTGTTACCTACGTTGAAATCCAAGCGTTTGCTCATTGGAAGGTTGGCTGCAGGAAGAGAAAAAGCGTTCGCGCCCTCTTTCTTTACTGTGGTTTTGCCACCAGAGTAGGTTTCATGGGCGTGCAACGGAGATAAGAAAAACAGTGCGGTTAATAGTGAGGCTGAGAGATACGACTTCATACATTGCCTTGCTGTGTTTTTGATTTTAGTTTTTATTAGGGAGTAACTTTTTTGAATAACAAACAATTAAGGGCTCAATAAGAGCCCTTACATTAGTTCTATACCAATCACAGTAAGTAAGTGATCAGAAATAGCTCAGGAAAAAGGCTTGAGAACAAGGCGTGATTTTCTGATAAGTAGTTATTCTACAATCAAAAATTACAACGCAGTTATCGAGCGTTTTAACTAGCTAGGCTGACCAGTTATTTACTACGATTGGTATTAACCTCGGGTTCTTAAAACTCGTGATCCGCTGTGTCTGGGTTTAGGCTATCAATGCCAATAACACCAGCAGCACGCTCGATTGCAGCGGTTTGAGACACTAGCGCAACAATCGTTTTGTTTACTAGTGCGTTACCCGCAGCGTTGTCAGCAGAAATTAGCTGATCGAAGTGCTGGTTATTTTTCTCTGCTGACACAACAAGTTGACCAACTTGTGCACGTGCTAGGTCAAACTGCTTTTGAATCTCTTTCGCCGCTTGCTCGTCTTTTTGCTCAACGAGGTCAAACAGGCTAGGACCAGAAAGTAGAGAACCATCTTCACGCTTGTACAAGCCAGTGTATACGTTGTAGATACCTTGCTCGTTGTAGTAGTGAGAGTTATGCGTGTTATCAGAGAAACAATCATGCTCGTCTTCAGTCGAGTTTGCTTCTAGTGCAACTTTCATACGCTCACCCGCTAGTTCACCTAGAGATAGTGAGCCCATACCAAATAGCATTTTACGTAGACCGTTCTCGCTAGATTCAGAAAGAAGCTCTTGACGGTAGTTGCCTTTTTCGCCTTCAGCCCACTGCTTTTCCATCCACTCTAGGTCTTGGATAAGTAGTTCAGCTGATGCTTTTAGGTATGCGCCACGACGGTCACAGTTACCATTAGTACACTCAGCACCAACAACGAAATCAGTGTAAGCACGCTCACCTGCACCGCTGTTAGTACCGTTTAAATCTTGGCCCCAAAGTAGGAATTCAATCGCGTGGTAGCCAGACGCTACGTTCGCTTCAGAACCACCGATCTCGTTCAGGTCTGCAATTAGCTCTGGAGTAATGTTAGTTGCGTCTACTGTTGTCTGACCAATTTGGAAAGTCTTATTTGCAACGATGTTTGCGCTAGCGCCTTCGTTACCAAGTTCATATTGGTAATCAGTCGAAACGTAATCGATAAGGCCTTCATCTAGCGGCCATGCATTTAATTGGCCTTCCCAATCATCTACAACAACGTTACCAAAGCGAAATACTTCAGACTGTTGGTAAGGTACACGAGAGTCTAGCCAAGCTTGCTTTACTTGTTCGAAATTGCCAGCAGAAGGAGAAGCTAAGAAGGTATCAATAGAAGAGTTCAACGCTTTTGCTGTAATTACTGAATCTGCAAACACTGCATGAGCAATATCGGCGTAATGTTCTACAACTTGATCTTGAGTTACTGCTGCAAAAGAAGAAGCAGAGGCAAAAATGAGTGACGAAGTTACGGCTTTTGTCACTAAAGATTTAATGGTCATGAAGCATCCTTGTTGAGCTTTGAATTATTATTCGTAGTAATAGTGCAAACCATTATCATTTACACTACAGATTTGAATAATACAAACTTACAATTTTATTGCAAGATAAATACAAAAAAACCTCACATTTGTGAGGTCTTTAAATACTTTTGTGCTATAGCAATAAAAGGAAGCTTATCAAATATCCAGATTATGCTTACCGTGTGAGACTTTCGCCTTCAGGTAACTCTCATTTCCCGACTTGATATGTGCAGAAGTATTCACCACTTCTTCAATCTCAATACCGAAAGATTTCAGCTCATTGATCTTCTTAGGGTTGTTAGTAACCAAACGAATTTTTGTGGTTCCTAAAGCGCGAAGCATTTCTGCCGCTTCGGTAAAGTCGCGTAAATCATCACCAAAACCTAGGTGGTTATTCGCTTCATAGGTGTTCATGCCTTCGCTTTGCAGACGGTACGCATCGATTTTGTTATACAAACCAATACCACGACCTTCTTGGCGTAAGTAAAGAATCACTCCCCCCGTCTCACCCATAATTCTGATGGTTTCATCTAACTGCTCACCACAGTCACAGCGAGAAGAATGAAAAACATCACCAGTCAGGCACTCAGAGTGCATACGAACAAGAGGTATGTCTTGTGTCTTATCCGCTGATTTAAATATCACAGCAACATGCTCTTTATCTGTTTTCAATCCATGAAAAGACAGAAGTTCAGCATCAATACTGCTTGTTACCCCTACTTTGAAATCTATTCTGGCACGCACTTCCGCCATAGCTATACTCACTTGAAAATTCGATGTATTTAACAACACTACACTATATGTCTAGGCAATATTTTGTAGCTAACTATCTAATGATAGACACTATGAGGCTGTTAACAATTTTTTTCAAGGTCGACCACGTACAAATTGTTATATTATAACAATTAATTTTCTAGGTAACAAAAAACCCCACGTTGGGATGACCAACATGGGGTTATAAATCAATCAATTGCGGCTAAGACTACACTTTTTGCGGAACGATCAGCTTAGTTGAGTTTGCTTCCAGATAACAAGCTGCACCCAAGCATTTTCTAATTCACTTAACTCTTCTTGTGTCAGTGTAGAGATGCTCGACTTTGCACTGTATTTTTCTGCCCATTTATCAGAACGGACATGAGTATAGAACTCTTTTTTTAAATTTGAGATTACGTTATCCACAAACACATCCTTATATAACAGTGCTTAGCCTTTATAATCCGTTAATATTACAAAATACAGCTCAATTGGTAAACAGTAATACACAATTTTTATGAGTCATTCCTAACACTCGCTACTGATAAATATACAAACAAAAGAAATAATAGACTCGGTAACACCCAAAGTAATATGTTTGAAACACTCATTGCTGGCTTATAAAGCACAAATTCACCAAACCTTTCTGTCATGTACTGAGTGATTTCATTGTTGCTCTTCCCTGCTTTCACCATATTGAATACAACAAGGCGTAAATCTTTTGCTATGGGAGAGTTCGACTCAATCAGATTTTGATTCTGACATTGTGGGCAGCGCAGCGATTTTGCCAAACTAATAGCACGCTGTTGTTGATTAAGGCTTTCAAACTCAAATAACTCTACCTGAATGCTTGTATCTTTATCACTCGCCGTAAACAAATCCTCAGCTAATACAGGGAAGTTGACGACAATAGCAGCGCTAAGTATGAGCACTATGTTGAGCAGGAACTTCATCATCCATTTGTACCTTTAAAATAGTGAGCGAGTTCTTTGCGCCAAACCGATTCATTAATCACGCCTAGCAACTTCTTCACTATTTGGCCTTCAGCATCGACTAAATACGTCTCAGGAGTACCGATTACACCGAGTTCTAACGCCAACTTCCCTTGAGGATCGCTGATCACAGTTGCGTATGGGTTGCCGTCGTTGGACAATACATTGAGCGCAGCACCGGGGTTATCTCGATAATTGAGACCAACAATTGGAATACCTTCCTTTTGTAGTTCGAGTAAAAAAGCGTGCTCGGTTTTACATATTCCGCACCATGAAGCCCATACATTGACCAGTTGGTAAGGATGTTGAGTAATATCAGCGAGCGTAAGCTTAGCCGTTTCATAGCTTAATATTTCAGAACTTAATGCTTCAGAATCGAATGACTCATCAGTAACGAGTTTTTCTGCCGTAAATTCAGGGAAAGTCCTTTTTTGCTCTGAAACGCTGGTCGTTTGTTGCTTACTGTCGAGCGCATATGAAAATGCAACGACCAAAGCAACAGCCACTGAAAATAGAGCAATGAGTTTATTACGAACGCTGGTATGCATACTGTGCAGCCTTAACGGTTTTCTTTTTACGATTGGTCAGTGAAAGCACAGCACCTAGAATTGAGAACAGCCCACCAAGCCATATCCAACGAGCATACGCTTTGTACTGAACTCGAAATGCATAAGCGGTAGCGTCAACTTTCTCACCCATGGTGATATACACATCGCCATGCCAGAACCATTTCATTGCGGGCTCGCTCATGTTCATCACTCGAACTTGATAATGTCTTCTTTCCGGCGAAATAGAAAAACTTTGCTCGCCAGTATCTAGCTTAAGTATCGCCTTTTCAGCGGTAAAATTTGAGGCGACATAAAGCTCTGTATCTTCATGAGCAAGCGTCCAGCCCATAAACTCCACTTGTTCATCTGGGCTTAATTTATAACTGCGCTCAAACGAGTGGTAACTGTTCATTGCAGCGCCTACAGCTAAGACCGCGACACCGACATGGGCAAAGGTCATCACCCAGACTTTTCGTTGGAACTTGGAACTGTGCGTGACCGCTAAGCCATAAACATGAGTGAGTAAAACCCAAAATGCGAGTGACCATGTTATCAGAGCCATCACTTGTCGTTGGACTTGTTCCACTTGCCAAGAATAACAAACGTAACCCAATGCCAACGACACCAGAGCTAACAGTGAAATAACACCTTTGGTTGCTTGAGGTTTAACACTCAACAATGGGGCTAAGCCAACCACGCCAAGTGCGAGCAAAGCCAAAGGCGCAATCAACAGATTAAAGTATGGCGCACCCACCGATATGTTACCCAGCCCAAGCAGTTCAAAGATCATTGGATAAAATGTACCAAACACCACAACAGCGGTCGCTAATACAAAAATGAGCACCGCAACTAGGCTTAAAAAGCTCTTACTGGCGAAGCTAGTAATCGGGTTAGATTCAAAAGATTCACCTCTGACGATAAGCAGAGAAAATGAGCTCACCAGTACCAACACTAATATAAGTAGCAGTGCGATACCTTTGGTTGGGTCAACCGCAAACGCATGCACCGACGTTAATACGCCAGAACGAACAATAAAGGTGCCTAAGATACTCAAACAAAATGTAATGAAAGCAAGGCTTAGAGACCACTTCAGAAGCTGTTGTTTGCCCTTGGCAACACCTAAACAGTGCAGCAAGGCTGTCGAAGTGAGCCACGGCAACAAGCTGGCATTTTCAACAGGATCCCAGAACCACCAGCCGCCCCAGCCTAATTCGTAGTACGCCCACCAAGAGCCAAGAATGATCCCTGCGGTTAAAAAGATCCAAGCGACTAGACACCAACTGCGACAATGGGCAACCCAATCAAACTCAATAGGATCAACCAGCAAAGCGGCAACGGCAAATGCCAGCACCACAGAAAAACCGACATAGCCAAGGTAAAGTAATGGAGGGTGAAAGATCAGGCCGACATCTTGCAACATTGGGTTAAGGTCACGCCCTTCTAGCGGCAAGATCGAATTCATTTCAAATGGGTTTGATGCGAATAAGGTGAACCAAGCAAATATCGCGAGCAGTAGATTCATTACCCACAACACGCGGCTTTGGTATTCATTCGAATAGTGTTTTTGTAAGGCAATCACGCCAGACCAGACGCTGATCGTCAGTACCCAAAATAACAAGGAACCTTCATGGCCTGCCCATACAGCTGCTAGCTTAAAAAATGAGGGTAATTGAGTATTTGAATGTTCAGCGACATAGAGAATAGAGAAGTCATCACTGACAAAAGCATAGCCAAGCAATGCGACAGAAGTGAGAGAAAACAATGCACTTGAAAGAGAGAAACTACGGATTAAACTTATATTTTGCGTCCGTTTGTTTAGCATTTGATAAAACGAATGCACACCAATAATGCTACTGAGTACAGCAACCAACACTAAACTAAACAGCCCCAAAGAACCGACCATATCACCTCAATAAGGCTCCGCTAGAGCAGAGCCGATCTGAACACGCATCTCATGTTTACTAAAAGCATGTTCATTAATAAGCAGATGTTTAGTATCCGACATCTGCTCAATAATAAACTTGCGCGAAATTAAGCTATCGTTAACTGCCCTGCATAAAGGACAAAAGTTCGCAGCATTAATACGCCCATTAGGCTTAGCGAAGTCACGGAGAAAATATACACCGAGCTATGGCGAATTGAGGTTGGTGTAACGGCATTCAACAACAACGGTAAAACCATGCCGACACCGATGACGCCATACCAGAACCAACTCGCCCAGAAACCACTGCCAATTGCGTTCCATACTGCTTGTTCACTTTGACCGCCAGCGAAGATCAGCCCAGTAAAGAAAGTAATAAGAACAAACAACTCAAACATCACAACCGGGCGTTCAAAACCGTGGATCCATGAAATACTCGGGCTATGAGGTGACTCTTTAAAGACCAACACACCAAATAAAATACACGCCGCCGCACCCGAAGATAAACTCGAGAACAAGAACAAAATCGGCAGTACTGGGTTATTCAATAGTGGGAAGGTATTTAAAGCTGACAGCAAGAATCCGGTATAAGCGGCAAGCATCAAAGCAAGAACAGCTAGGAATATTTCCAGAGCATTCTCAAACACTTCTAATTTGCCAATCCAGTTCCCGACAAAGTCGAGTCGCCCTTTTAACCATGTTTGGTCATTCAAGAACACGACAATTTGATCTCTAAATATAATGCCGATCCAAAGGAACAAGATCACCATATACACTTGGAATAAGATCACACCCATCGACATCACAGACGTTGGATTATAGAAGATCATGATCTTCCAAAATGACAGTGGTTTTGTCAGATGGAAAACCAAGATCAGCAGGCCTGAAATGATCCCAAATGGCGCAAGAAAAGCTGTCGCCTTTAACACACCATTATGAGCAGGATCGCCTTCAATAACCTTGCGCTTAAGGTAAATGGAGATCATTACGGCACCCGCCGACATCCCCGCGAGAAATAGATAGATTGCTATAATCCAGTCCCATACCACGGTACCAGACTGAAAAGCTGCGTCCCATGCACTCATAATCAAATCTCCCCTTTTTGGTGTGGCACTTTATAGAGTTTTGGTTGAGTGCCTAGATAGGCTTTATCTCTGTAAACCACCTCGGATTGAAGTACTTGGTTTATCTCACTCTTAGGGTCATTCAAATCGCCGAATGTCAGCGCTTTGGTTGGGCAAGATTCGACACAAGCAGGCAACTTCCCTTGTGCTAGATTGGTATCACGACAGAAGTTACATTTATCGGCTGACTTGTTCTCTGGATGGAAAAAGCGCACTTGATATGGACACGCTAACAAACAGTAACCACAACCGACACACTTCTCTTGATGAACGTCGACAATGCCGGTTTTTTCATCTTTGTAGGCTGCACCTGTTGGGCAAACCATGACACACGGCGCGTTATCACAATGTTGGCAAGAGTTACGAGTAAAACGGTAATCAACATTTGGATATTCGCCTTGGGGTTCGCTCTTAATAATTTCTAAGCGCGACACGCCTTCAGGCACTTTATTCACTTCACGACATGCTTCTGTACAAGCAGTACAACCAATACACGCGGTTTCGTCATGAATCATTCCATAACGTTTAGCACCATCTTCTTGAACATTGGCTAACGTTTTACGACTTGTCACCGCCGCAGTTCCCGCGACACCCGTGGTAAAAATAACGGCACCAGCGCCTGCTAAAAAGTTTCTTCTTGAGCAGCTCATAGATTACTCCCCTTCTTTCTTCTGGTTGAAGTCTGAATGGCAATCCACACACAGCTTAATGGTTTGCTTTTTATCTAAGCCCAACACCTTTGCTTCAGTCGCATGAACATCATGACAGTTTGAACACGTTAAGTTTTGCGCGTGAACATCGTGAGTCCAGCTAGCTTCACGCAGATCATCAGGTTTGTGACAATCGATACATTGGCTATTGGCATCTAAAATTAAGCTAGGATCGAGGAAAACCTTTTCGGTTCCTGGTTGTGATTGAGCCGCGCGATACTTCACCACTTCAGGTGCACCTTCTCGGTGATCGGGGCTAATTGAACTATGACAATCGGTACAATTTACTTCACGGCCAAGTAAAGCGTGTGCACTTTCACCATGTGAACCCAATACCGTTTCTTTTGAATCTTTATGGCATTGAACACACTTGTAGTCTTTGTCGCGGATTAATTCGACTTCATGTCTTGTTGATTCTCCTACTGGCGTAACAGCAGGCTCAGCAACAGCATGAATGGAATAACCATAGAGGCAGAATGCTAGAAGGGATTTAAGCATTATGACTATGGCCAATTTAATATTGCCCATTTTATCCTTTCCTTATACCGGTATTATTTAACTCTCAACTAAATAATATTCCGGTTAAACAAAAGTACCCTTAAACGATATTATTACCGCTTAAATGATATCAATTCTTATTTTGGATAAGCCACAACGCTTTCTATAATCAGAATATACCTCTAATTAGGTAATGCGAAATTTCGATAGGTTAATCTGTGAACGCTATCACCCTATTTATATCATGGTCAATTTAGGTAATTGGTTGTTATATATGATAATAATTCTCAGTTAAATTCTAATTAAACTAACCATCAATACCACTTTAGGGGTATATAAACTTCAACGTGATTGAAGTCACTACCGTTAATTGATCTAAGACAAGCTATATCCAACACGTAACAAAATGTGTTTGTTTATGAATTAATATAAACAGGAATTCTCCAGTTCTTAATTTGAATAGCAAACTCACAACGCTTGGTATAAGAATCAGTATATTGGAGATATCACTGTGAAAAAGCATTGGATACGTAATTCGGTCACAGCACTATTAATGGTTAGCGCATCACTAGCAAGCGCGACCAGTTTTGCTGCGTCTGAAAAAAAAGAAATTGGCGACCCTCGTAACGACCAGTTCGAACAAAACCACCCAGATCAATATCACTCATGGAGACAGACTTCAGAAAGCGAAGTTATTGAAGACGCACTAAAAGAAGATCCAAACATGGTCATCATGTGGGCTGGCTACGGGTTCGCAAAGGATTACAACAAAGCACGCGGCCACTTTTATGCCATTGACGATGTAAGACAAACACTTCGTACTGGCGGCCCAACGGACGAAAGCTCTGGCCCAATGCCAATGGCGTGTTGGAGTTGTAAGAGCCCAGATGTCGCTCGTGTTATCGAAGAGCGTGGTGAAGATGGTTATTTTGAAGGTAAATGGGCGCGTCTTGGCAACGAGATCATTAACCCTATTGGCTGTTCAGACTGTCACGATACCCAAAGCGAAGGCTTTAAGAATGGTGAGCCAGCATTGAAGGTGACTCGTCCTTACGTTGAACGAGCATTTGAAACGATTGGTAAAAAGTTTGATGAACAAAGTCGTTTAGACCAACAAGCTTCTGTTTGTGCTCAGTGCCACGTGGAATACTACTTCACAGGGCCAACCAAAGGTGTGAAATTCCCTTGGGACCAAGGTACAACCGTTGGCGACATGGAACGCTACTATGATGCAATCAACTTTAAAGATTGGACGCATAAAGTATCGAAAGCACCCATGCTGAAAGCGCAACACCCAGGTTTCGAAACATGGCGCGAAGGTATTCACGGCAAAAACAAAGTTGTTTGTGCTGACTGTCATATGCCGAAAGTGACCAAAGAAGATGGCACCGTTTATACCGACCATAAAGTGGGTAACCCATTCGACCGCTTCGAAGATACGTGTGCAAACTGTCACACTCAATCGAAAGAAACTATGCGTAACATCGTTTCAAGCCGTAAAGCGCAAGTACTAAACATGAAGCTGACTGCTGAGAAACAAATCGTTGCTGCTCACTTTGAAGCAGGCGCAGCATGGGAAGCGGGTGCGACAGAGCAAGAGATGGAACCTATCTTACTCGATATCCGTCACGCTCAATGGCGTTGGGACTACGCTATCGCGTCTCACGGTATTCACATGCACGCACCTGAAATCGCTCTAGAAGTGCTAGGTACTGCCGTTGACCGCGCCGCGGATGCTCGTACTAAGATTGTTCGTCTACTGGCGAAGAAAGGCATCACCGATCCAATCGAGATTCCAGATATCTCGACAAAAGAAGCGGCTCAAAAAGCGCTTGGAATGGACATGGATAAGATGAACGCAGAGAAACAGCACTTCTTAGACACGGTTGTTCCTAAATGGGAAGAGCAAGCTGAAAAGCGTGAAGCCAACTACGAATACTAGTTTCTTCCATTAGACCATTAAGTAAAAACCAGTCACACTATTGTTGTGTGGCTGGTTTTTTAGGTTTTAGGGGAATACAGATCAATATCGAATCCCCGATCCACTCGCCAATTCAAGGAATAAACAATGAAAATCTTACTTTCGCTTTCGGCATTATGTATTGCACTACTCAGTTCAAGCGTTCACGCATCTGAGCGTGCTGAGACAGGGTGGGAATTAATAGAGAAAGGTGCATTAGTGGTTGATGTCAGAACACCTGCAGAGTTCGAACAAGGGCATCTAGACAACGCCATCAACTACCCTCTTTCTGAAGTGGCTACTCACTTTGCTAAGATAGATAAAGACCAACCCATCGTGTTGTACTGCCGCAGTGGCAATCGTTCAGGGCAAGCTTATCAATTCTTGCGCGCTCAAGGGTTTACTCAAATCCACAATGCTGGTGGCTTAATCGAAATGCAGGAAAACCAATAGTCTTCGAAATGAGATCTTAAGTAAGATCGCCTCTTTAGCAATTAGCCAAGCTTAACGGATCATCTGTTTGGCTTGGTTGATCGAATGGATAATAGAGACACTATCAATGCCCTTCTGATTGGAATCTAAGATTTGAGTCCACGCATCGATCGCTTGTTGATAGCGCATGCTGATGAAGTGATCGGTCGCAATCAACATCAATGCCGTACGATCATTGGGATCAAGCTGCATGGAGTGCTCCAACAACGCATTAACATCATCACTCATCGCTTGAGAGCTAAGATAATAAAGTGCTGTTGCTTTGGCAGCATAGAGGCCAGAAGGCGCTTGAGGATCTAAGCGAATCGCATAATCGTAGCAAGTGAATGCCGCATCAAACTCCGCTTTCTGCATGTACACACCACCAAGCTTAAACCACAAGTCGGATTGATTCGGGTCTTGCTCAAGGCTTTGCTGAAGCTCATCTTCGAAATCTGTTGCCGTGTAGTTATTGCTATCATCCAAAGGAAGTTGAGGTAACTCTTGTTTCAGTTGAGACCAGACCAGCACGCTCAAAGCCACCGCTGTAAGAGAAATCACCACATTGCCTTTTAGATGGCTGCCATTGTTGCTCGCGGCAATAACGACCGCGATCAAAAACAGACTCATTAGTACCAACGCAACCAACAACCAGATATCCATTCCACATCCCTTTTATTTAGATCTATCTCTACTCTATCGTTTTCGCACTGTCTCGTTATTGATCAAAGTTTAGCGTTCGAGATTTAGTATCAAACTTTTGCATAAAAGCGACGGGTTAAGGTTGGTGCTAAAACCTAAGCCATAAGCCATAAGCCATAAGCCATAAGCCAAATGAGAAGAGAAAAAGAGTGAAATGACAGGCAATAAAAAACCGAGCACTTAGGCTCGGTTTTTTCATTGGTAAGCTTAATTACTTAACGTAATCGAGATTACTCAGTGTCTTGCTCGCTATCACTTTCAGAGTCAGAAGCATCAGATGCTTGCTCTTCACTTGATTCAGAAACAACAGCCGTTTCAGCGTTTACTGCGTCAGCATTTGCTTCTTCAGTTTCTTCGCCTTCAACAATCTCAGCTTCTTCTACTTCGTCGATACGTTGTAGACCTACAACATTCTCGTCTTCAGCAGTACGAATCAGTGTTACACCTTGAGTGTTACGACCAACTTGGCTTACTTCCGCTACGCGAGTACGTACTAGTGTACCTGCGTCGGTGATCATCATCATTTCATCGCCTTCTTCAACCTGAACAGCACCAACTACTGGGCCATTACGATCAGAGACTTTGATAGATACTACACCTTGCGTTGCACGGCCTTTCGTTGGGTATTCAGCCAGCTCAGTACGCTTACCGTAACCGTTTTGAGTCACAGTTAGGATATCGCCTTCGTTTGAAGGAACAATCAGTGAAACCACTTGATCGTCTTCTGGAAGCTTCATACCACGAACACCAGAGGCAGTACGACCCATTGGACGTACTTTGTCCTCGTTAAAGCGAACAACTTTGCCCGACTTCGAGAACAGCATGATGTCGCTATTACCGTCAGTAATATCAACGCCAATCAGTGAATCATCGTCACGTAAGTTAACTGCGATTAGGCCGTTAGCACGTACGTTTGCGAATTGATCCAGTGATGTCTTCTTAACGGTACCGTCGCCTGTTGCCATGAAGATGAATTTCTCGTTAGAGAACTCAGAAACAGGCAGGATAGCCGTAATACGCTCACCTTCTTCTAGAGGAAGAATGTTAACGATAGGCTTACCACGAGCCGTGCGGCTTGCTTGAGGCAGTTGGTAAACTTTCAAGCGGTACGTTTTACCACGAGTAGAGAAACATAAGATGTTATCGTGAGTATTAGCAACAAGCAGACGCTCAATGTAATCCTCATCTTTCATCTTAGTTGCACTCTTACCTTTACCACCACGACGCTGAGCTTCGTAGTCGCTTAGGATTTGGTACTTAACGTAACCTGCGTTAGAAAGCGTTACTACCACGTCTTCTTGAGCAATTAGCTCTTCCATGTCGATGTCATGAACCGCTGCTGTGATTTCTGTACGACGTTCGTCGCCATAGATATCACGTACCGCTTCAAGTTCTTCACGGATCACTTCCATCAAACGCTCAGTGCTTGCAAGGATATGCATTAGCTCAGCGATCTCTTCTAGAAGTGCTTTGTATTCGTCTAGAATCTTCTCGTGCTCAAGGCCAGTTAAGCGGTGAAGACGAAGTTCTAGAATAGCTTGCGCTTGAGTTTCCGTTAGGAAGTATTGACCATCACGGATACCGTATTGGTCTTCAAGCCAATCTGGACGAGCTGCATCAGTACCAGCACGTTCAAGCATTGATGCAACGTTACCAAGATCCCAACCACGAGATACTAGACCAACTTTAGCTTCTGCTGGTGTTGGTGCGTTCTTGATCAGTTCAATGATTTCATCAATGTTTGCAAGCGCTAAAGATAGAGCTTCCAAGATATGTGCACGGTCGCGCGCTTTCTTCAATTCGAAGATAGTACGACGTGTCACAACTTCACGACGGTGATCAACAAAACACTTCAACATATCTTTAATGTTGAAAAGTTGTGGTTGGCCGTTGTTCAGAGCAACCATGTTGATGCCGAAAGTTGTTTGCAGTTGAGTTTGTGAGTAAAGGTTGTTTAGTACAACTTCACCGACAGCGTCACGCTTACATTCAATAACAATACGCATACCATCTTTATCAGATTCGTCACGCAGTGCACTGATGCCTTCAACTTTCTTGTCTTTTACAAGTTCTGCAATCTTCTCGATCAGACGAGCTTTGTTCACTTGATATGGAATTTCAGTAACGATAATTGTTTCTTTACCGTTCTTTTCCATTTCAATGTTCGCGCGCGAGCGCATGTAAACTTTGCCACGGCCAGTCTTATATGCATCGACAATGCCCTTACGGCCACTGATTAATGCTGCTGTCGGGAAGTCTGGACCCGGGATGTAGTCCATTAGCTCATCAATAGTGATGTCTTCATTATTGATAAATGCTAAACAGCCATCAACAACTTCGCCAAGGTTATGTGGCGGGATGTTGGTAGCCATACCTACTGCGATACCAGAAGCACCGTTAACCAATAGGTTTGGTATTTTTGTTGGTAAAACTGCTGGTATTTGCTCGGTTCCATCATAGTTAGGAACGAAGTCAACCGTATCTTTATCAAGATCCGTTAATAGCTCACCAGCTATTTTTGACATACGAACTTCGGTATAACGCATTGCCGCAGCTGAATCGCCGTCAACCGAACCAAAGTTACCTTGGCCATCGACTAACATATAGCGTAGTGAAAACGGCTGAGCCATACGAACAATTGACTCGTATACCGCACTATCACCGTGTGGGTGATATTTACCGATTACATCGCCTACTACACGAGCAGACTTTTTATATGCTTTGTTCCAATCATTACCTAATACATTCATCGCGAACAAAACGCGGCGGTGTACTGGTTTTAGGCCATCACGCACATCTGGAAGGGCACGACCAACGATGACGGACATCGCGTAGTCTAGGTATGAACCTCTAAGCTCATCTTCAATATTTACGGGCGTGATCTCTTTCGCTAGATCGCTCATAGAGCCATTTTCCCTCTATAGTCAGATCGTATTTTTGAATACGTATAAGACCGAAAAATATAACACAAATTTACCTACGGAGGCATCACTTTCCCTCTCCTTTTACCATCTTGTGACCCTTGTAGCCAATCTATTGATGAGAAATTGCACCTCAGCGTCATATCTTGCTGAAACATGGTCACTTTACACTCAATAAACTAGCAAAATTGTAGATCTTCTGGTCAGCAGGAAAAGGCAAGTTATAATGCCTGCAATTTCATGGATGCATTATTTAACTTGGAAATGCCGATTATGACTAAATCACAAAACGTAGACCCAGCAGAAATCAAAAAATTCGAAGACATGGCGTCGCGCTGGTGGGATCTAGAAGGCGAGTTTAAGCCACTACATCAAATCAACCCACTGCGCCTAAATTACGTTCTAGAGAAAACCGAAGGCCTATTTGGCAAGAAAGTTCTCGATGTTGGCTGCGGTGGCGGTATTTTGGCTGAGAGCATGGCCGTTGAAGGTGCGCTAGTCACTGGTTTAGATATGGGTAAAGAACCGCTAGAAGTCGCTCGTCTGCATGCATTAGAAACCGGCACCAAGCTTGATTACATTCAAAGCACCATTGAAGATCATGCTGAGCAAAACCCACAAACTTACGATGTGGTGACCTGCATGGAAATGCTAGAGCACGTACCAGACCCACAGTCGGTTATCTCGGCTTGTTCAAAGTTGGTTAAACCGGGCGGCCATGTGTTCTTCTCGACATTGAACCGTAACTTTAAGTCTTACCTATTCGCTATAGTAGGTGCAGAAAAGCTACTTAAGATTGTCCCAGAAGGTACTCACGACCACGAAAAGTTCATTCGCCCAGCGGAACTTATCAAGATGATAGACAACACTCCGCTGCAAGAATTGGGGATTACAGGACTGCACTACAACCCGTTAACGGACACTTATCGTTTGGGCACGAATGTAGATGTTAACTACATAGTCCACACGCAAAATCTCACCCAATAACTATTAATATCCCCAGCTTAAAATCTTTTAGAAAAAGACGATTGAAAAGAGTTGTAATTAACATAACTTTACGACTTTTTTCAGTCTAAATTTCGTGCGCTCGCTTCCATTTTGACCACCTAGATTTAATTTTAATCATCCAAAATCCATTGCCCATTTTGCTCAAAGATCAAGGGATTTTTTTTTATGTGTGCGCAAAAATAAAGCAACCTTAAAAGGCTATTTTTATACAATCAAGTCACATCGAACCTCGTCAGTTAGTGGTCACTTACAGTTTTTTTTCAATCCACCACTTATCCACAAGCACTCCCATTTCTTTACCTTGAAAAATATAAGCTGTAGCACTATCTTGTAACCCAACAAACAAATGACCCCTATATGTTGTGTTTGAACTACAATGTATGGGTAGACCAAGATCACAAAGCCGAAACGTAATTTACAAAAATTACACAGAAATACACAAAAACACGGCTTTGTTCAGTTTTGTTAGGGAAATTAAGCAGAATGAACCAACAACTTACTGTTACCAAACGTAACGGGCGCAAAGAAACAATCGATTTAGAGAAAATCCATCGAGTGATCACTTGGGCAGCTGAAGGCTTGCACAATGTTTCTGTATCACAAGTAGAATTGAAAGCTCACATTCAGTTTTACGATGGCATCACCACCACTGACATCCATGAGACAATCATTAAGTCAGCAGCGGATTTAATCTCTGAAGAGACTCCTGATTACCAATATCTAGCAGCACGTCTGTCAGTATTCCACCTACGTAAAAAAGCGTACGGCGAGTACGAGCCACCGGCTCTATATGACCACGTTGCAAAACTGGTTGATATGGGTAAATACGATAGCCACCTAATGGAAGACTACACGAAAGCTGAGTTTGACGAGCTTGACGCGTACATCGACCACAAGCGTGACTTAGACTTCTCTTATGCAGCGGTCAAGCAGCTTGAAGGTAAATACTTCGTGCAAAACCGTGTAACAAAAGAAATTTACGAGAGTGCTCAGTTCCTTTACATCCTAGTTGCTGCTTGTTTATTCGGTAAATACCCGAAATCAACTCGTCTGGATTACATCAAACGTTTTTACGACGCCTCATCTACGTTTAAGATTTCTCTACCTACACCAATTATGTCTGGTGTACGTACGCCTACTCGTCAATTCAGTTCTTGCGTACTGATCGAGTGTGGTGACAGCCTTGATTCTATCAACGCAACAGCAAGCTCTATTGTTCGTTACGTATCTCAACGTGCTGGTATTGGTATCAACGCAGGTCGTATCCGTGCGCTTGGTTCTGAAATTCGTGGTGGTGAAGCGTTCCACACTGGCTGTATCCCTTTCTACAAATACTTCCAAACAGCAGTAAAATGTTGTTCTCAAGGTGGTGTTCGTGGCGGTGCAGCAACCGTGTTCTACCCACTATGGCACGGTGAAGTTCAGTCTCTATTAGTACTGAAAAACAACCGTGGTGTTGAAGAGAACCGTGTTCGTCACATGGACTACGGCGTACAGCTTAATAAGCTTATGTATTCTCGTCTTGTTCAAGGTGGCAACATCAGCCTGTTCTCCCCTTCAGATGTACCTGGACTTTACGATGCGTTCTTCGAAAACCAAGAGCGTTTTGAAGAGCTGTACGTTAAGTACGAAAACGATCCTTCAGTGAAACGTGAAACTGTGAAAGCGGTTGAACTGTTCTCTCTACTAATGCAAGAGCGTGCTTCTACTGGTCGTATCTACATTCAGAACGTTGACCACTGTAATACACACAGCCCGTTTGATTCTGAAGTAGCACCTGTTCGTCAATCGAACCTATGTCTAGAAATCGCGCTACCAACTAAGCCACTTTCTAACGTGGAAGATGACGAAGGTGAGATTGCACTGTGTACGCTTTCAGCGTTCAACCTTGGCGCAATCAATGAACTCGACGACTTAGCAGAGCTTTCTGAGTTGGTTGTTCGTGCACTTGATGCACTGCTTGATTACCAAGACTACCCGCTTCCAGCAGCATACAAATCGACAATGAATCGTCGTACTTTAGGTGTGGGTGTCATCAACTATGCATACTACCTGGCGAAGAATGGTGTTAAGTACTCTGACGGCAGCGCAAATGGCCTGACTCACCGTACTTTTGAAGCAATTCAATACCACTTACTAAAAGCGTCTGTTGAACTAGCGAAAGAACAAGGCCGTTGCCCATCTTTCCACGAGACCAACTACGCGAAAGGCCTACTGCCAATCGATACTTATAAAAAAGATATCGACTTAGTCTGTGAAGAGCCTCTGCACTACGATTGGGACACGCTACGTGAAGAGATCATGGAGCACGGTCTGCGTAACTCTACGCTAACAGCGCTTATGCCTTCTGAGACTTCGTCTCAAATCTCGAACGCGACTAACGGTATCGAGCCACCACGTGGTTATGTATCAGTGAAAGCGTCGAAAGACGGTATCCTGAAGCAAGTTGTTCCTGATTTCTTAAATCTTAAAAACAACTACGAGCTACTTTGGAACATTGGCAATAACGACGGTTACCTACACTTAGTGGGTATCATGCAAAAATTCGTTGACCAAGCTATCTCTGCAAACACTAACTATGATCCAAGTGTTTACGACAGCGGTAAGGTTCCAATGAAGCAGCTGCTTAAAGACCTACTAACTGCATACAAGTATGGTGTTAAAACGCTTTACTACCATAACACGCGTGATGGTGCTAAAGACGACCAAGGCGATGCAGTTCAAGTGCCGGAAGAAGATTGTGAAGGCGGCGGTTGTAAGATCTAAACCGCAATAAACATTAAGACCCCAGAGAAGAGTTATCTTCTCTGGGTTTAAAGCATTAACAGGGTCCGTTTTATTGCGGGTCTTTAAAGGATTTGAGGCATTTATGGCTTACAGTACTTTTTCTCAACAAAAAAATGACCAACTAAAAGAACCAATGTTCTTGGGTCAGTCGGTAAACGTTGCACGTTACGACCAACAAAAATTTGAAATCTTCGAAAAGCTTATCGAAAAGCAGCTTTCTTTCTTCTGGCGCCCAGAAGAGGTCGACGTGTCTAGTGACCGTATCGACTACAACAAGCTTCCTGAGCATGAAAAGCACATCTTCATCTCTAACTTGAAGTACCAAACGCTTCTAGATTCTATCCAAGGCCGCAGCCCTAACGTTGCCCTACTTCCATTGGTATCACTACCAGAAGTTGAAACTTGGATTGAGACATGGTCATTCTCTGAAACGATTCACTCTCGTTCTTACACGCACATCATCCGTAACATCGTAAATGATCCAGGCGTAGTATTCGACGACATCGTTGAAAACGAAGAGATCCTGAAGCGTGCTAAAGACATCGCATTTTACTACGACGATTTGATCAAGCTGACGGCTGACTACCACCGCTACGGTGAAGGCAACCACAACATCAACGGCGAAGACGTTAAAATTTCACTTCACGACCTGAAGAAGAAGCTTTACGTATGTCTAATGTCTGTAAACGCACTGGAAGCGATTCGTTTCTACGTGAGTTTTGCATGTTCATTCGCATTCGCTGAACGTGAGCTAATGGAAGGTAACGCGAAGATCATCAAGCTAATCGCTCGTGATGAAGCACTTCACCTTACTGGTACACAGCACATGATCAACTTGCTGCGTAATGGCCAAGATGACTTCGAATTCATGCAGATCGCTGAAGAGTGTAAGCAAGAATGTTTCGACCTATTCAAAGAAGCAGCAGAGCAAGAGAAAGAGTGGGCAGAATACCTATTCAAAGATGGCTCTATGATTGGTCTAAACAAAGACATTCTTTGCCAATACGTTGAGTACATTACTAACATCCGTATGCAGGCTGTTGGTCTAGGTACCGCTTACCCAGAAGCAACGTCGAACCCAATTCCATGGATCAACGCTTGGTTGTCTTCAGATAACGTTCAAGTTGCTCCACAAGAAGCTGAAATCAGTTCTTACCTAGTTGGCCAAATCGACAACGAAGTAAAAGCTGACGACTTTGAAGGGTTTGAGCTGTAATGCCAACAATCAAAATCAACAAGCTGACTTCTATTGAATCTAACCCTTCAAATACTCTATTGGAAACAATGGAACAAGCAGGGTTAGAGCCAGAATACAACTGCCGAGATGGCCACTGTGGCGCTTGCCGCTGTACGTTGGATTCCGGTGAAGTTGAGTACGTTGGTTTTGCTATGGCTTACACGCAAGGTAATGAAATATTACCTTGTATCTGTAAAGCAAAAACAGAACTATCGCTGAGTAACGTTATTCACAGAAATAAGCAAAAAAGTGCTTAATACTTGTACTTAGATCTTATACTTAGCTACTTAGCGCGATTAGTACAATGTTGAATCGTTAACAGAAAAGCTTAAAAATTTAAGGGCCCGATAATCTTCATTATCAGGCCCTTTTTGTTTTTCATGTTGGCTCAATCAGACAACTCGCTTATTGCACCAACTCGGCTTTGTTGATGTATATGATTTATTACATATATAGCTTTATAGCTTTAACTTGGACTTTATAGCGTTAACTTGGTTTATAGTACCGCTTTAGGAATAAACATGTCTTTCAATCGCTTAACCGAAGAGTAAGTACCAAACATCGGTTTGTTGTCTAGATGCCTTCTCAGCATATCGGCGGCAACGGTCTTAATCACGTTGCGTTGGTCTTCGCGTGAGTACTGACGATAAAACTCAAGCACCTGTCCCCACTCTCCTGCTTCAGTCGACAATGCGACGCTAAATGTGTTGCCTTCTAATTTACCAGTCACCAAAGCCAATTCTGTACCGCACTTCTCTCTTGTAGCGCCAGCCAGTGCAAAAGTTGCGGCTAATGGATCACTCTTTTCAAGTTCGCTCTCTTTTGGCTCAGCCATGACCCATGAATGCCCAAAGCAGTCTTCAACCTGCTCATTCAATTGCAGCCACGCTGATAGGGCTCCTTTGGTCGACACTTCAGATACAGATAACGTCTTCTTTTTTTCCGCCATGATGTGTCCAATATGGTCAATCATTGGCTCATCAACGCTCACGACATTACTCTCTAGGAGCTTGTAAACCATTTGCAGAAGCTTAACGCGAGTTTCTAAGTCTGCCTTAGGACCAAACAGTTTGACCTCAATAAAAGGCAGATAAGAGCGGTAGCCAAGTTCATAGCCTGCTGGAAGCTTAAGCTGGTCTAACACATCCGAGATACCCGATTCAGACAAACCAAACGTAAACAATCGACTGCATTCAGAGGCAACCACTTGAGGGTAGGTACGCGACAAGTCAGGAAGAATCTCAAACGTAACCATACGTTTGAATTCACTCGGTACACCAGGAGTGAAATAGAAAGTAGCATCATTGATTTTCAGCTTGAAGCCGCAAGCCGTACCCACAGGATTATCAACAATCTCTGAACTCGCGGGCAATAAAGCTTGCTTAAGGTTACTGTCAGGCATCGGCATGCCACGTCCAGAGAACATCTCTTCCATACGAGTCAGCCACTCAGGGAACATGACAAGCTTTTGATCTGAGGCCGCAGCCGCAGCGGCCGCACTCATATCATCAGTTGTCGGCCCCAAACCACCATTGACGATAACCACATCATAGTTGAAGCTCAGCATCAGCAGTTCTTCAATCAGAGCGTTCATTTGGTCGCCCACAGTTGAACGCTTTGCCAAAGCAAAGCCGTGCTGATAAAACTCAGCAGACATCCAAGCTGCGTTTGTGTCGACAATGTCCCCATGAAGAACTTCTTCACCAGTGCTTAACATTGCGATTTTCGTCATATTTATATCCCTTGTGGCCATTAAAAGACACGGCATTATTTACAAACTAGTCTAAGGTTGAGTTTGAGTCATTCACCTTTTCACAAATATTACTAATGCTTAATCTAAGGTTTTCTTAGGAAAAGCAATAAATTATTAGTTCCCTAAACTAAGCATTTAATAGATAATTGTGACTCGGATCAATTATTAACTTCTCATGGAGACCCTTGTGGCCAAATCACCGTTACTAACGAAGGTTACTGCTGCATTTACAATGCTAATGTCAGTTAACTCGGTTGCAAGCCAATACGACTTCGACCAACCAATCAACCTTTCTTATTCGGATGAATGCGCTCAAGATTACTGTGTTAATGAAAGCTTGTACACCTATAAGCCTAGTAACAATTATGCGCTAAGCGAAACAAGCGACCAATATGATTTAACGATCGAAAAACAACCACTCTACCTTACCGTTAGCGATGGCAAAGATTGGGATTACCTCATGGGCCAAACTTATACCATTCTTGGTTTAAGTGTCGCAACCGTTGGCCTCATGACGCTTTTACCTGAAAGCATCACTAAGTGGGATGATGACCAGCGTGATATCAGTGCACTAGGTAAAAAATGGAAAGATAACGTTTCTGAAGGCCCAGTATGGGACCGTGATGAACACTTCCTAAACTACGTAATGCATCCGTATTTCGGTGGTGTTTACTACACCGCAGCTCGACATGCTGGTTATGACGAGTTTGAGTCTTTCTTATACTCTTGGACAATGTCGACATTTTTCTGGGAATACGGCGTAGAAGCGTTTGCTGAAGTACCGTCATGGCAAGATATATTTATTACACCATTCTTTGGGGCTGTTGTCGGTGAAATGATGCTAGAAGCAGAGCAAGACATTGTTGCTTCAGGTGGCGAAGTGATGGGCTCTCAAACCATGGGTGATGTTTCATTATTCTTCCTCAACCCTGTTGGCCATATCCACTACTGGGTAAGTGATGCATGGGGTGGTGACGCAGAAGTTAATCTGAATACTAACCCTTGGTGGGATAACAAAGACGCAGCCCGATTCGCCTACGATGCAGGGGCAACATATGACTCTCAGTTTGTTGGTATGAACTTTAAAGTAACGTTTTAAATCGGCTTCCAGTCTCTGAACTCTAAGTTACTGCATTTCAAATAAATGCGACAACTCTTCTAAAAGCGGCTCTCTAGCCGCTTTTTTTGTGCCCTACTCTTCATTCTCTTTTTTTGCATCACAGCTTAGTTTCAAAAATTGACACAGGTCAAACATTGTTCGATGTAACCTTCTACACTGAAATTAAAGAACTTTATCGCGTGATATCAAACATTTAATTAGCAACGAACAATTGAGACTTTGGGGGCTGATATGAACAGTACATTTATCGTAAACTTTATCGGACAAGCATCACCAGCAACAATCAAGCAACTTGCTGCGGTTACTCACGAAAACGACGGAAAATGGCTCATCAGTAAAGTTAACTTTATTGAAGATCAAGTTGCAGGCGTATTAAAGATTCAACTTCCTGCCATCAACGAATCAATTGTTAAGGATGCTTTCAGTGCCAATGCTGACTTGATCGTGCAGTTTGTTGATTCAGACCACACTCACAACGCACAAGACACAATACATCATTTACGACTCGACTCTAACGACCGAGCTGGCATCGTCAACGAAGTGACACATGTACTAGACAGACAAGGGATCAGCATTCTTGATATGGATTGCCACCGAGTCTTCATCGCTGGCGGCGGTGGTGTTAGCTCAAGCTTATTTACTTCCAAGATTGCCGTTAAGCTACCAATCGAAGTTTTGATTGATGACGTAGTGAATGAATTAGAAACGCTCAGTGAAGATACTCGAGTGATGATTGAAAGCTAACAAGCTAGCCTCCTGATGATAAATTCATCATTGGGAGGCTCCCCTCCAGACAGCCCCCTCCTCTTACATAACCTACAAAAACCCATATGGAAACATTCGAAATACATAACTTAACCATATGAATTCAGGCATTCGTATAATATTTTTGTTACCATAGATTATCTTATACAATTTAATGGTTTAGGTTCAAACATGGAAAGAAACACGTCGAGTTGGCAGCTCAATACCATCTCAGTAATCCTTCTCATAACACTATTCAGTGGCTGTAAAAGCGGTCATGAGAATAATGGTAAAACAACGTCTACTTCGTCATCATCACAAATTAACGTTAGCATCCCGAAAAGTGTTTCATTTTCTGAACCACAATCAGGGTCGAAGACAGAGTCAATTACAGTTTCTTTTTCCAAAGCCTTAAGCCAAGAGCTCACTCTCACTATCGTCACCAGCGATATCACAACACGCTCTACTGGTATGTTTAAAAGCTACGATGCTATCTCTAGCCAAAACGTCAAGGTTTCGGCGGGTGCAACTAGTGCAGCTCTTCCTTTGAATCTTACCCATAATAATCTTTACGAAGGGAACAAGACCTTCCACTACACCATTGGTGTGGATAACAGTGCAAATTACACTCTGACCAACAAGCAAACCGAAGTAACCATTAATGATATTGACGCTCAGCCAACAGTCCGGTTTAGCAAAGACTTAAGTACCGTTGTTGAGGGTGACAGCGTTGTTCAGCAAGCGACTTTAAGCCACTACACCTCTAAAGAGGTTACGCTGACACTCGCTCAAACGGGCATCGCCACCGCTAAAGACTTCAGTGTTGATATCGCTGGTTCAAGTATCAAGATACCCGCAGAAACACTATCAACAAACATCAAATTTTCTGCGATTACCGACAGTTTCAATGAAGGCGGAGAATCCGTCATCTATACCATAGCTAGTGCAGGAAACGCGGCTATCGATGCTAAGAACAATTCTCTTTCGTTCTATATTCCCGGCCAAAAAAGCTTCAACGATACGGGTTATGTGACCTATTTCGATGGTACAGACTACGACAGTGTCACTCCACCAGCCTCGCACCCTAATCAAGATGCCGATTTTGGTTTAGATAAAACAGATGGAATTGAACACGCTGATGGGGAATATGGCTTCCGCTACACCAAGATCGATGCGAATTCTAACCCTGTCAGCTCATCAGCGTCGAGTTGGCGTTGTGTAAAAGATGGACGCACTGGGCTATACATCGAGAATAAACAACCAGCTAAAGCACTGCCTTCGACAGGTGTCATCGAAGATTGGGTGAAAAAACACAAGCTAGATGCGAACGCAAACCCTTACCCTTGGGTAGATGAATCAAGCTCTTGGCGAAGTGCTTCATACACCTACACTTGGTATGACTCCGATGCGACCACCAATGGCGGTTATGCCGGTGCGCCTAACGACCTACTCTATAACGAAGGACCAATATCTTCTAAATGCGCTTACCCTGATGACAAGTCAGGTAACCGCTATTGCAATACCAGTAGCTATATTAATGCCCTAAACAGTTATGCCATCTGTGGTATTACCGATTGGCGTCTGCCTTCTCCTGCTGAGGCACGCTCATTTATAAGCTTTAATGTGGGTAACAAGCCATCAACTAGCGTGAACTTCTTCCCTCACTTAGGGAGCAAGATTTTTACAAAAACAAGCTCAGTAAAACAAAATGGTAGCGTGCGATGCGTTGATACGGCTACAGGAGAGCTCAAGCTTTGTAGCAAAAACATTTTTGGCTCAGCAGGTATTGTCGCTGTGAGCGGAGGTTTAGATTAATGAAATTCCATATATGCTTAGGAGCACTGACCGCCTTACTATGCGGTAACGTATTCGCACAAACATGTGTAACGACGCAGCCAGCATCGATCAAAGACGGGCAGTTTATTGACCGTAAAGATGGTACATTACTGGACGTTACCACTAATTTACTTTGGTCTAAATGTAACGTAGGTGAAAGCTACAATTCGGCACAAGATAAATGTGAAGGAACAGCGCTGAAATACAAAAACTGGCAAGATGCACTCAATGCAACTAAAGATACAAGCCTAACTACCATTGCGAGTCAAACGGGCTTTCGCTTGCCAAATATTAAAGAGCTGAGTTCAATCGTAGAGTATCGCTGTACTAAACCTGCAATTAACCTGACCTATTTCCCAACAACAACCAATGAACCTTACTGGACGAACACGCCAGACGCACACAAAATTAATAGTGCCTATGATGGTTTGATCATTGATTTCGAAGACGCTCTGGAAACGATTACCGTTCCAAGTAACTTTCCTTCCCCTCTTATTAGATTAGTTAAACCATTTAACTAGTTTTGTTCGAAACTGGAAATAAAAAAGAGCAGCTCAATCGCTGCTCTTTTTATTTATATGAAGATACAATTCAGTTACTTAACCGACCATTGTGACAATGAGCGTTTAAAGTCTTGATAGCCGAATTCATTCAGCTTTTGAATGTCGCCATTACTGCGCTCGCAGTAAATTGATGGCATCTTCAAACCATTAAACCAGTTCAGCTTCACCATGGTGTAACCTGCACTGTCCAACAAATGAAGCTTTTGACCAATCTTCAACGGCTCATCAAAACTCGCTTCGCAAAACTGGTCGCCCGCCAGACATGAACACGAACCAATCACATAATCATGTTCGCCATTTTCAGAAGCTTCCAATACCGATGCTGGCTCATTGTAGATAAGCGTGTCTAAACGGTGTGCTTCGGTTGCTGAATCGACAATTGCTGTTTTCTTCACGTTCTCAACAATATCAACCACGGTCACAACTAGGTCGGTTGTTTTAGTGATGATCGCTTCACCCGGCTCAAGGTACATCTGCACGCCGTGCTTTTCAGAGAAGGCTTTTAGCGCAAGACCCAGTTTCTCGATGTCATAACCCGGCCATGTGAAGAACACACCACCGCCCATGCTCACCCAGTCCAACTTATCTAGGTGCTCACCAAACTGCTCTGAGATTGAATCAAGCAAACCGATAAATGCATCGACGTCTTTGTTCTCACAGTTCATGTGGAACATCACACCATTAATCTCATCGAAGATCTCTGGCTTGATGTGATCAGCTTGTACGCCCAAACGCGAGAATTGACGTGCTGGGTTTGCCAGATCTTGCCCTGCGTAGCTCACACCTGGATTTAAACGTAAACCCAGCGAAGCCTTACCTTCAACAATATGACGGTAAGCGGCAAGTTGGCTTTGTGAGTTGAAGATCATCTTGTCGCAGATGTCAGCAATTTCTTTCACGTCATCTTCGCTGTAACCCACACTGTAAGCGTGCGTCTCACCACCGAAGGTTTCGTGGCCAAGCTTCACTTCGTATGGACCAGAGCTTGTCGTGCCATCGAGGTAAGGTTTGATGATGTCAAACACACCCCATGTCGAAAAACACTTCAGTGCCAATACCAATTTCACACCTGAAATCTCTTTCAGTTGCTTGGCTTTCTCTAGATTCGCAATCAACTTGTCTTCGTTGATCATGAAATATGGGGTTTTTAGTTCTTCTTTCTTAAACGTCATTTTTGTAAACACTCAAGCAGTATCTATAGATGGAAAGGTAAATTAACAATTTTGGTGTGATTTATTTTGATTTTGTCCTGTCCGAGCGCAGTGAGTTACAAAATCAAAATAAATGATACCAAAGCTTCAAGGCTATCATCATCGAAAAGGGAACAATCCATGTCCCCTTTAATTAGCAATCAAAACAAGAAATCAGTTCTTATTTTTTCAGCTCTTGAATCACAGGAAGACCTTGGCCTGCATCAAGTTCTTGAACATGCCAATCTAGACCGATTTCCGGCATGGTTGCTAGGAACGGGTCTGGGTTTAGCTGTTCCATGTTGAACACGCCTTTATCAGCCCATTCGCCACGGAAGAACTGAAGTGCAGCAGTAATCGCAGGTACACCCGTAGTGTAAGAGATTGCTTGGTGTTCTACGTCTTCGTAAGCCACTTCGTGGTCTGCGTTATTGTAGATGAATACGCTGCGCTCTTTACCGTCTTTCTTACCTTGAACCCAAGTACCGATACACGTTAAACCAGTGTAACCCGGAGCCAGAGATGTTGGATCTGGTAGTAGTGCTTTAAGAACATGTAGAGGCTGAACCACAGTGCCGTCATGTAGCGTTAGTGGATCAGGGCTAAGAAGACCGATGTCACGCATGCAGTTGAAGTAGTTCAGGTATGCATCACCAAAGCCCATCCAGAATTCGATACGCTTAGCTGGGATGAACTCTTTCATTGAACGCACTTCATCGTGTGCCATTGAGTACACTTTGTGAGAGCCGCAGTTAGGGAATTCAAACTCAAGCATACGAGAGTGACAAGGTACTTGTTTCCACTCTTCATTTTCCCAGTAGAAAGAATCGCCTTGAATCTCAAGCATGTTGGTTTCTGGGTCAAAGTTCGTCGCAAACTTCTTGCCGTGGTCGCCAGCATTCACGTCCATTACATCAATTGAGTCAATCTCATCGAACAAGTGCTTAACCGCGTACGCAGCAAAGATTGATACCACACCTGGATCGAAACCAGCGCCAAGAATACCTGTGATGCCCGCTTCAGCGAACTTCTCACGGTAGCCCCACTGCCAATCGTAAGCTTGTGGTACTTGTTGACCTTCAGAACATAGGTCAACCGCTACCGATGTATCTAAGTAAGATACTTTAGATTGGTAACACGCTTCCATGATCGCCATGTTTACCCAAGGAGGACCAGCGTTGATCACTAGATCCGGCTTAACTTCTTTAATCAAAGCAACAAGCGCATCAACATCGTCAGCGTCTACTGAACGTGCTTCTAGTTTCTTAGTTGAATCTTTAAGGTTGTTTTTACCTTTGATCGATTCGATGATTTTTTCACATTTCGCGATTGTGCGCGAAGCGATTGTGATATCACCCAGTACTTCGTTATTTTGTGCTGCTTTGTGTGCAACAACCCAACCAACGCCGCCTGCACCAATTTGTAGAATAGCCATAGTTTTAATTACCCTTGTTGTTCTGCTAGCTCAATGGCTAGAGTTTGAATTTTGTTAATTAGAGATTTGAAATCTGATGTCGTTAAGCACGGATTCAAGATGGTGAATTTCAACGCGCTTTTACCATCAACGACCGTTTCGCCAAGTACTGCAACGCCACGAGTCAGCGCCTCCAGTCTTAACGTCTGATTCAGTTTGTCTAAATCTAGCTCACCGTTTGCTGACGGCTTAGATCGGAACAGCACTGTTGATAGTGAAGGCTCCGCGAGTAGCTCTAAGTCCGCTTGGTTTTGAATCAGGCCTGCCACTTCTAGCGCTTGCTCAAGAAGGTGGTCGTACATATTGCCCAGTTGCTTTGGACCGACACTTTGCATCGTCATGAAGACTTTCAACGCATCGAAACGCTTGGTGGTCGCGATAGACTTATCGACTAAGTTCGGTAGCTCATCGTGTTCGCGATTCAAATAGTCTGCGTGATGCAGTAGGTACTTAAAGTTCGCTTTGTCTTTCAGCAGCACAGCGCCACAGCTGATGGTTTGGAAGAACAACTTGTGGAAGTCGACACTCACTGAGTCCGCTTTTTCGATACCTTTTAAACGAGCTTTGTGGCTACTTAAGATAAGCGCGCCACCGTAAGCACTGTCGACATGGAACCAAAGATCTTGTTGGTTGGCGATGTCAGCAATCGCTTCAAGATCATCAATAGCACCGTGATCGGTTGTGCCCGCCGTACCAACCACAGCAAAAGGAATCAGACCTTGAGCTTTAAGTGCTTTCACTTCTGCGTCTAGCAAATCTGGCTTTATGGTGCCATTTGCATTGGTATCAACGCAGCACACTGCTGTTTCGCCTAACCCTAGTAGAGAAGCTGACTTTTGAACCGTGAAGTGAGATTTCTTTGAACATAAAATACGAAGCTTGCTTGCGTATTCTGGTAAGCCAAGCTTTTGGATTGAGTGGCCATTGTGCTTATCTGCAACCCAGTCTCTCGCAAGCAATAAGCCCATTAGGTTACTTTGCGTGCCACCGCTCGTGAAAACACCGTCAGCTTGTGCGCCAAGTTGGTATTTCTCACACATCCAATCAACCACTCGTTGTTCAACATAAGTCGCTGCAGATGCTTGGTCCCATGAATCCATTGATTGATTCAACGCTGCGATAATCGATTCCGCAGCTACCGAAGCCATAAGAGGTGGAGTGTGAAGGTGTGCAATGCAATCTGGGTGTTGCACGAAGATGGAGTTTGCAGCGACAAGGTCTGCCGTGCTATCTACAACATCAACCAAAGTGTGTTGATTGTTATCGAGGTCAACAGCATTGATAGCGGCTTCTAGCACTTTTGGATCTAAACCCGAATAAGGGGTTTCAACCTGTTCAAAAACGGCTTTCATTGCTTGAGTGGTTTGGTTCATCACGCTAGCAAATTCGTCGCTACCGCCTAAACCTGTCTGAATGAAATGCTTGTTCCATTCTTGGTTAGTTTGTTCGCTTGAAGCTGGGTCTTGTTGTAAACCACCACCCGCTACGATGATCGCTTCTTCCATGACGCGCAGTGCAAAGTCGATCTGCTCGAAAGAGATAATCATTGGCGGAAGGAAACGAATGACCGAGCCATCACGACCACCCTTTTCAACCATCAAGCCGCGCTCTAATGCTGCTCGTTGAATCGCTAACGTCAGTTCGCCGTCGGATTGCGGCTCTCCAAATTTGTTGAGCTCACCGTTTGGTTGCTTGATCTCAGCGCCAAGCATCAGGCCTTTACCACGAACTTCAGCAATACAGTTCACGCGTGCTTGAATTTTCTCGAGCCCGTGACGTAAGTATTGGCCGGCGATGTTCGCGTGCTCAACCAAACCATCACGTTCGATGATTTCCAACGCCTTAGCGCCAGATACCATTGCCAACTGATTACCACGGAATGTGCCAGTGTGCTCACCCGCTTTCCAAGTATCGATGCTCTTATCGAATACAAGCAGCGACATAGGCAGTCCGCCACCAATCGCTTTAGACAAACACAAGATATCAGGATTAACACCAAATTCTTCAAACGCAAAGCGGTGGCCGGTTTTACCCACACCACACTGAATTTCATCAAAAATCAGTAGGATGCCGTGCTCATCACAGATGCGACGTAGACCTTGTAGCCAAGACGCTGGAGCTGGAATCACACCGCCCTCACCTTGTACAGGCTCAACGATCATCGCGGCAGGTTTCATGATGCCAGATTCGTCGTCATTCAACATACGCTCGATATAACGAATGCTCGCGTTAGCACCCGCCTCACCACCAATGCCAAACGGGCAACGAAGGTTGTATGGGAAAGGCATGAAATGTACGTCAGACATTAAGCCACTACGACGTTCTTTAGTGCCAAGGTTGCCCATCATGCCCATGGTGCCGTTAGTCATGCCGTGGTAAGCACCACGAAAAGCAAACATGATGTTGCGACCTGTAGTTTGCTTAGCTAGCTTGATCGCGGCTTCCACAGCATCAGCGCCAGACGGGCCACAGAATTGAAGAACCGAGTTCGTTGAAAAGTCTTGAGGGAGAAAAGCTTTAACTCGCTTGATAAACGTCTCTTTTGCTTGAGTCGTAATATCAAGGGTCTGGTATGGCAAACCTGAATCGAGTTGGTCTTTAAGTGCTTGGTTAATCTCAGGGTGGTTGTAACCCAGAGAAAGTGTACCTGCACCGGCCAAGCAATCGAGAAAGAGTTGGCCACGAGTATCTTCAACTAAAACACCACATGCTCGTTTAATAGCAATCGGTAGGCGTCTTGGGTATGAACGAACATCCGATTCATGCTGTTCTTGCTCAAGCAAAATAGCGTCGGGTGTTAGGTCATAAGTTCCCTCTACGATAGGAACCATCGTTGAAAATGAATTTGCGATAGTATTAATATCGACTTCAAAGGCGGTAGTCATAAAAGTCCCCTTGAATGTGTTCATACTCACCTCCATCAGACGCAATTGCACACCGTCCCTCTATTGATTTAGAGAGAATTCATAGTGAAACACGCGTATTGTCTAGAAATGAGATATAGCTGTACGCTCGCATAAGTCAAATGACGAATACGAAATTAGGCCGTCTTAGGACAGCAAAAAAATTAGTTAGCGTGAGCTCAAGGTTCAGTAATGCTACTGTTTTGAAGAATTGGACATTTTTGCAGGATCGGGCAGCTATGAGGAGCTGGTCCCTTTGGAAATGCAGAGCTGATTAGCAATGTTGTTATTAGTGTGTTCAATGTTGGGTTTCCCATTAACATGACGAACTGCGCCATAAGTATCCCGTCTATCAGCTAAAGAATTAGCCGATACCTACCCTACGTAATGTCCCAATCAGCAAGAATGGTCACTACGCGTATCCCCCAGAAGCAATCGCTGCTCTTTTTGAGCATTGTTCATTCCGAGATTGCACGAAAAATAACATAAAGTGAAATGAACGATCAATAGTTTTTAATAATGACTTAAGAAATAAGAGTAACGATTAAGCAAGAGCTGCAAATATCGTCAACACTATCGTTTAGGAAAGAGATCCCCGGTTCGCTCGTTCCTCGCGCCCGAGGATGACGACATGGGTATATAAACGTTGTTAGTGAGGCTTTGAGATCCTGCATCCTTTCGTCACTTCTTAGTACAAAGAACCAGTTCATAGGGAATCTCGCTTTTAAAAGCTAAGTAATGTAAACGAACTTGATAGCAACATTTTGAGATAGAAAAGGAAGTTTGGGTGTGTTCAAACAGAAAGAGGAATAACGCATAAAAATCAGAACAGCAGAAACCAAAAAGCCCGAACATTTCTGTTCGGGCTTTTTAATTTGGAGCGATACATCGGGTTCGAACCGATGACCTCAACCTTGGCAAGGTTGCGCTCTACCAACTGAGCTAGTATCGCATTTGCTACATCTGTTAAGACGTAGACTTTAATAGATGGTGCCCCGGGCCGGACTTGAACCGGCACAGCGCGAACGCCGAGGGATTTTAAATCCCTTGTGTCTACCAATTCCACCACCAGGGCACGCAATTCTTTATTGCGATGCCGATTACTGAAAAGTAAAACACCATCTTAATGCTGACGCCAATCAACATTACAAATTTTGGAGCGATACATCGGGTTCGAACCGATGACCTCAACCTTGGCAAGGTTGCGCTCTACCAACTGAGCTAGTATCGCATATTCATTACTCTACGAAAGAGATAATGGAGGCGCCTCCCGGAGTCGAACCGAGGTCCACGGATTTGCAATCCGCTGCATAGCCACTCTGCCAAGGCGCCTTAGTAACTCCAATCGAATCGCTTATTGCCATCCTCTTGGGTACGGGATGCATTCTACGGATTCGAGCGTTTGAGTCAATATTATTTTTGTATTTTTAATTCGTTTGAATAGATTTTATACGAAACAGGCTAAATAGCTGACTTTGTGTGCAAAGCACTTTGTGGACAGGCTATTCAAAGGAGATCTATATCACATTAGATATCCACTATTGATAATTTAACCTTAGGTTAAAGATCAAAAAAGCGAGCCTCAGCTCGCTTCTTCATCAATGGTGTTTTTCGTCTAACAAATCATCTTTGGCGGCCATCAAGTATTGCGCCATTGACCAGTAAGTAAGAACGGTTGCAACATAGAGTGCAATGTAACCCACCCAAACCATCCAGTCGTCGTATCGCCAGATAAGTATCCAAAGAGCGAACATCTGAGAAACGGTTTTTACTTTACCAACCCAAGATACCGCAACGCTTGCACGTTTGCCGATTTCAGCCATCCATTCACGAAGCGCCGAGATGATAATTTCACGACCAATCATGGTCACAGCAGGAATAGTCACCCAGATCGAGTGATAATGCTCGGTAACTAAGATAAGAGCAGTAGCAACGAGCACTTTATCCGCCACTGGGTCAATAAAGGCACCAAAGCGAGACGTTTGTCCTAGTTTACGAGCCAGCATGCCATCTAGCCAGTCAGTAAAACCCGCTACCCAAAACACCATTGCAGCAGCAAAAGGAGCCCATTCATAAGGTAGGTAAAAAACAACAACGAATACTGGGATTAAAAATAGTCTCAGTAAGGACAAAATGTTAGGTATATTCAAACGCATATTATTAGGCTCTTATCAATTGCGCTTTAATGGTGCGGGATTTTTACTATTGTTTCAATGCTTGATAAATGTTTTCTGCCAAAGAATGACTAATGCCCGGCACTTTGGCTATTTCTTCGACAGTTGCACGCTTAAGTTCTTGTAAGCCACCCATATATTTCAACAAAGATTGACGACGCTTAGGCCCTACCCCTTCAATTCCTTCAAGTGCACTGGTTCTACGCGTTTTACCACGTTTTGCTCTGTGCCCGGCAATAGCATGATTATGGCTTTCGTCACGAATATGTTGGATAAGGTGTAGCGCTGGCGCATCACTGGGTAAATTGAACTCTTCGCCTTCAAGAGTCACCAAGGTTTCTAAACCCGGTTTACGCGTAACCCCTTTGGCTATACCCATCATTCTTGGTCGAAATGGCCAATCACCCCAATATTGAGAAATGATCTCATGAGCGCGGTTGAGCTGACCTTTACCACCGTCGATAAAAATGATGTCTGGGATCTTATCGACATCAAGTTGCTTCGAGTAACGCCTCTCAAGCGCCTGAGCCATGGCCGCGTAATCATCACCACCGGTAATGCCAGTGATGTTGTAACGGCGGTATTCCGGCTTAACAGGGCCTTCCTGATTGAACACCACACAAGACGCTATCGTACTTTCACCCATGGTATGACTGATATCAAAACATTCCATCCGTTTAATCACATCCATCGACAACACTTCTTGAAGCTCTTTAAAGCGCTGGTTGATGGTCATCTTGTGATTAATTTTGGTGGTAATAGCCGTCAATGCATTGGTATTCGAGAGTTTAAGGTAACGACCTCGAGTACCTGAAGGGTAGGTATTGAAGTGAATCTTACGACCCGCCACTTCACACAAGGCTTCTTGAATCGGTGTGATATCTTCCATCAAATCGGCATTGAGAATCAAACGAGTTGGGATGGTTCTCGCTTCATTATGCGCAAGATAGTATTGGCTTAAAAAGCTCGAAAAAACCTCTTCTCGCACCGTATTGTTGGGAATTTTCGGGAAATGGCTTCTACTGCCTAAAACCTTGCCTTGGCGAATCATCAAGATATGAATACACGCTACGCCATTCTCTTGAGCAAAGCCCAACACGTCCATATCTTCCATTGAATCGTCGGATACATATTGTTGTTCTTGCACGCGTCGAATCGCTTGGATTTGGTCACGGAACGCGGCAGCTTGCTCAAAGCGAAGCTCTCGGCTTGCTGTGTCCATCTTTTCGATGAGCGTCTCAAGGACTAACCTGTCCTTCCCTTGCAAGAACAGACGAACGTAGTCGATAAGTTCACTGTACTCTTCATCAGAGATGATTGAGCTGACACATGGCGCAGCACAACGGCCAATCTGATACATCAAACACGGGCGCGTTCTGTTGGCATAAACCGTATCTTCACACTGGCGAGCAGGAAAGATTTTTTGTATTAGGTGCAACGTCTCACGCACAGCGCCGGAATCAGGGTAAGGACCAAAGTATTCGCCCTTTTTCTTTTTAGCACCACGATGCATCGACAAACGAGGATGCTTGTGACCGCTAATAAAAATATAAGGGTACGACTTATCATCACGCAAAAGTACGTTGTATTTAGGCAAGTACTGCTTGATGTAGTTATGCTCAAGGATGAGCGCTTCTGTTTCCGTGTGCGTTACAGTGACATCGATCTTGTCAATATTGCTGACTAAAGCGCGTGTTTTTTCACTGTCGACTTTTTTACGGAAATAACTGGAAAGGCGTTTTTTGAGGTTCTTAGCTTTACCGACGTAAATAACAACAGCCTCGGCGTTATACATTCGATAAACGCCGGGCTGCTCTGTTACTGTCTTGAGGAATGAGACTGAGTCAAACAAGTTGGTCACTATACGATCTCAGTGTTAAAGGGTCTCAGTGTCTAACATTCCATGTCTAATCGCTAAATGCGTCAGCTCTACATCGCCACTGATATCCAGCTTACTGAACAAGCGGTAGCGGTAACTGTTGACTGTTTTAGGACTTAGATTGAGTTGTTCTGAAATATCCGTCACTTTCTGACCTTTGGTAATCATCATCATGATTTGAAGTTCACGTTCAGATAAGTCTGCGAATGGATTTTCAGACGCAGGCGAGAATTGGCTCAAAGCCATCTGCTGCGCAATTTCTGGCGAAATGTATCGTTGGCCACTATTAACCACTCGAATTGCATTTACCATTTCATCCGGACCTGCCCCTTTAGTAAGGTAACCAGCAGCTCCAGCTTGCATCACTTTAGTTGGAAACGGATTTTCCGTATGAACAGTTAAAACGATGATTTTAACATCAGGGTTGAAACGCAAGATTTTCTTGGTTGCTTCTAAGCCACCAATACCAGGCATATTCATATCCATCAAAATAACGTCAGTATTATTAGTACGACACCATTTTGCAGCATCTTCACCGCTTTCAGCTTCCCCTGCTACGTTCATTCCACGGACGTCTTCAATAATACGTCGTATCCCTGTGCGAACCAGCTCGTGATCATCTACAAGGAAAACATTTATCAAACTTGTATCTCCACACTATTAATTGGCTCTGCAACCACTGTGTCATTTCATCTGTTTGAAACAATTGAACAAAGGAACAGTGAATCGCAGCATTGAGTACATCTTAACTTAATTACTAAAAAAAAGCTCTGTTGAATATGTGCTGAAACACGAACTTTAGCAAGTACTTATTAACAAATAAGCTAACTAAAACAACAAGCTTTTTCTAAAAATCAACCAGTTAAAACAACACCCAATAAAATTACACAAGATAAAGATATTTTCAATACCATTGAATAACCATTCGCGACAATTTCACTTATTTGCTTATGGAGTCCCGTTATTTGCCTCTGTTAACTAGAATTTAGTTAGTATTTTGGTTGCCTGTTGTGCGCAGAGAGCTGCTAGATGGTAGTATTCGATTCCCCATTTCAATAGGTTACTACATTGGATATTCAGCAAGGCTTTGTACTCACAAGACAAGCAAGAGACTTTTCAGGGCGCACACAAATCGACTTGTGGTTAAGCACCCCTCAAGGCCCTACTCTACTGACAATTCAAAATGAAAAGCCTGTCTTTTTTGTTGCTCAATCTGATATCGAAACGTGCCAATCTATTGCCGATAAAGAGGCCATAGATTGTCAGTTTAAGCCTTTAGAGTTGGCGACATTTGACCAAACCCCTTTAGCCGCTTGTTACACTTCCTTATCGAGAAGCAGCTTCGGGTTAGCTCAAGCCTTTAACGGTGAAGAAATCCAAACCTTTGAAAGCGATATTCGACTCGCCGATCGATTCTTAATGGAACGCTTTATTAAAGGCAGTATCGAATTCACAGGGACTATCACCCCAAAAAGACAGCATCGCAGAGTATCGAACGCAAAATGTCGAGCTGGCGATTACTTGCCAAACTTGTCTGTGGTTTCGCTTGATATTGAGTGTTCGGAAAAAGGTGTGCTTTATTCCATCGGTCTAGACAGTCCAATGGATAGCCGAGTGATAATGATTGGCGATCTACAAGAAGCAGACACCAATATCCAATGGGTTACCAACGAGAAAGCGCTGCTTGAAGCTATGATTGCGTGGTTCTCCGAGTTTGACCCGGACATCATCATCGGTTGGAATGTCATTGATTTCGACTTTAGGCTGCTGCACAAGCGTTCGGAATGGAACGAAGTGAAACTCAGTATCGGTAGAGACAATCAAGCAAGCTTTTTCCGTAGTTCTGCACAAAACCAGCAGGGCTTCATTACCATTCCTGGTCGCGTGGTTTTAGATGGCATCGACATGCTCAAGACAGCGACCTACCATTTCCGTTCTTGGTCTCTTGAGTCCGTCTCACAAGAGTTGCTGGGCGAAGGCAAAGACATTCATAATGTTCATGACCGCATGGATGAAATCAATCGAATGTTTAAGTTCGATAAACCTTCGCTTGCCAAGTACAACCTTCAAGACTGTGTGCTCGTAAACCGAATCTTCGAACACACTCACCTACTCGATTTTGCTATTGAACGTTCTCGCTTAACTGGTGTTGAACTTGATCGCGTTGGCGGCTCTGTCGCGGCTTTTACTAACTTATACATGCCTCAGATACACCGAGCGGGTTATGTCGCGCCGAACTTAGAACCCGAGAACTGGATCGCTAGCCCCGGTGGCTATGTGATGGATTCGATTCCCAACCTTTATGACTCGGTTTTGGTACTCGACTTTAAAAGCCTGTACCCATCGATAATTCGATCTTTCTTGATTGATCCTATGGGGTTAATTGAAGGGCTAAAGTTAGAGTTAGGCTCTGAAGAAGACCAAGCAGTAGCTGGGTTCCGTGGCGGTCAATTCCACCGTTCTAAGCACTTTCTACCAGAGATGATCGAAAACCTCTGGGCAGCGCGTGATGTCGCAAAGAAAAACAACGAGAAAGCTTTTTCTCAAGCGATTAAGATCATCATGAACTCTTTCTATGGCGTGCTGGGTTCTTCTGGTTGTCGTTTCTTTGATACTCGCTTAGCATCCTCTATCACCATGCGTGGGCATGAGATCATGAAGCAAACCAAGGTTCTGATAGAAGATAAAGGGTATCAAGTAATTTACGGAGATACCGATTCAACTTTCGTGTCTCTTAATGGCAGTTTTGAGCAAGAACAAGCAGACGAGATTGGTCACTCCCTTGTGGATTACATCAACGACTGGTGGACGAATCACCTTAAAGAGGTCTACAACCTCACCTCGATACTTGAATTGGAATACGAGACCCATTACCGCAAGTTTCTAATGCCGACCATTCGAGGCTCTGAGACAGGATCGAAGAAACGTTATGCAGGCTTAATCAACCAAGGTGACCAAGAGAAGATCATCTTTAAAGGCCTTGAAAGTGCACGAACCGATTGGACGCCCCTCGCACAACAATTCCAACAAACCTTGTATGAGATGGTCTTTCACGACCAAGATCCAAGTGATTATGTTAGACAGTTTGTCGATGAAACATCCGCGGGCAAACACGATGATTTACTGGTGTATCAAAAGCGCTTGCGCCGTAAGTTGCATGAATACCAGAAGAACATTCCGCCACAGGTTCGCGCAGCAAGATTGGCCGATGAGATCAATGCCCAGCTTGGTCGCCCACTTCAATACCAAAACAAAGGGCGTATTGAATATTTGATTACGCTGAGTGGCCCCGAGCCCAAGGAGTATTTGAAGAGCGGTATCGATTATCAACATTACATCGACAAGCAGATTAAACCGGTCGCAGAAGCGATTCTGCCATTTATAGGGTTAGATTTTGAAAGAGTCAGCGGCCAGCAGCTAGGTCTGTTCTAGATTGAATCCTCTTTTAGAGGCGACATTAAACTCGATATACCATTAAAACTCGAACCAGGCATCAAAACGAAAAAAGCAGAGGAGTGCTTAACTCGCTCTGCTTTTTCATATCAATGGATAGCTTACGACCCCCTACCCGATTCGAAACTCAGTTTTCTGATACTGCTTAACCAGCCATTCACCAAAGCCATCAAGAATACCTATTACTGAACGTTTAGGAATCGCTCGCCCAGATAGTAAAATACCCAACCTTTGAATCTCAACTTCTTTCTCTGGATGATATCTCAAGAACTGTTGACCGCACTCAATAGGTGCGTCGAACCAATTCTTGTCTCGGTACATAACCAAAGAATAACTGGCTCGCAGAAGCTTCTTGGCAATAATCACTTGCGCGGCTACTTGCTGTTCTGGCGTTGTTGCTCGGGCTATCTTATTACGATAAACCGCTAACCAATTTTCCGCGTCCATATTCCAATGCTTAGCAATTTCCCAACTCGTTTCGAAATCACCATAGCAATCAGATAAGTCTTCACCATGCACACACACAGCTAAATGCTTGAGCATAAAGCCCCACGTAAAGATATTGTCGAAATCAACTATCTCGCTCACCAAGGTAGTTTTGATCGCCACTTGAGTGACCTGAGGGAAGCTCTTTTGGAAGCGCCATTTGATGGTATTCAGCAGCGTGGTTCGTTGGTCTGGGAAAGAACGATGAGTAACCACAACCACATCTAGATTCGAGCGACCGACAACGGCTTGCTTGCGTGCCACACTGCCATAAACATAGACACTGTGCAGATTAGAACCTAACCCACCTTTTAGAAAGGTAATCAGATCGTTAACCACAGGTTGAAATTCAGGTTGAAATGGCTGTGTTGGGTCAATAACAGGTAGCTGCATAGGTCGTTTCGGTAAATAAAATAATGATTTAACTGTCTCTCTATGATCGCTTAGGTGACTTTATGATTCAAGCTATTCCTATTTATAGCGTCTACGAGATATAATCACCGGATAGACCCAATAAGGACAAACACAAAATGCCTAGAGCAAGTGAGATTAAAAAAGGTTTTGCGATCAATGTTGATGGCAAAACAGTACTAGTTAAAGATATCGAAGTAACAACACCAGGTGGCCGTGGCGGTCAAAAGATTTACCGCTTCCGTGGTCACGATGTAGCAACTGGCGTTAAAACAGAAGTTCGCCACAAGGCTGACGAAATCGTTGAAACGATCGACGTAACTAAGCGTGCGGTGATGTTCTCTTACGTTGATGGCAACGAGTACATCTTCATGGATAACGAAGATTACACACAATTCATCTTCAACGGTGAAATGATCGAAGACGAACTGCTGTTCATCAACGAAGATACGCAAGGTATGTACGCGATTCTTATCGACGGTACTGCGGCGACTCTTGAGCTACCAACTTCAGTTGAGCTAGTAATCGAAGAGACAGACCCTTCAATCAAAGGTGCATCTGCTTCAGCTCGTACTAAACCAGCTCGTCTGTCTACAGGCCTTACTGTTCAAGTTCCTGAGTACATTGCAACTGGCGACAAAGTTGTTGTGAACACAGCTGAACGTAAATACATGAACCGCGCAAGCTAAGATACTGATTATGACCGAAGCTAACGACCTAATGTCTTACGACGATGCAATTGACGCTGCATACGACATCTTTCTAGAGATGGCTGCTGATAACCTTGAACCTGCAGACGTGATCTTATTCACGGCTCAGTTTGAAGATCGTGGCGCTGCAGAACTTGTTGAAACTGGTGACGATTGGGTTGAACATGTTGGCTTTGAAGTCGACAAAGAGATCTACGCTGAAGTACGCATTGGTCTTGTAAATGAAGCTGATGATGTCTTAGATGACGTATTCGCTCGTCTACTGATCAGCCGTGACCCTGAACACAAGTTCTGTCACATGTTGTGGAAACGCGACTAGGCTCTTCTTAAACCAGCTCAGAGTACTGAGCTGGTTTTCTTACGACTTCATAGCCTCATCACTTTACCAAACTGCAACTCTACAAAATTATGACCAAAGCAAAGACAGATACCCTATCCAAAGGCTATGCCTGTGTTGGATTAGTAAATCCCAAAACCCCTGAAAATGTTGGCTCAGTAATGCGAGCAGCTGGTTGCTACGGAGCAAACTCTGTATTTTATACTGGCACCCGTTATGACCACGCTCGACAATTTCATACCGACACCAAGGAAAAGCACCTTGAGCTACCATTAATTGGTGTTGAAGACCTGAAAGACATTATTCCAGTTGGCTGCGTGCCCATCGCGGTTGATTTGATAGAAGGCGCTAAGCCTCTGCCTGATTATAAGCACCCACCTCGTGCTTTTTATATCTTCGGCCCTGAAGATGGAACTCTGAAAAAAGAGATCACGGACTTCTGTCGTGAAACCATCTACGTTCCGACTAATGGCTGCATGAACCTTGCTGCCGCGGTCAATGTTATTTTGTATGACCGCATGGCGAAGGGTGACAACTTCTCGAATCATTTGAAAGTGACCTAATACCAATCGTAGTCCATAGCTAGTCACCCTAGCTAGTGAAGCACTTCTACCTGGTTAATCGTTTCTACTTGGTAAGCACTTCGACATGATTTGAACTGCGCCATATTCAAGACGAAAAAAAACCTGCTAAGTTAGCAGGTTTTTTAGTATTCGAAACGTTGGATTAAGCTTTAAGCTTAAGAACTGTAGCAACTACTGGTGTAATTACTTACGTGATCTTGGCTTAGCCGGTTTAGCCGGGCGTCCGTTGTTCAGTTTAGGCTTTTTGGTAGCCTGAGGTTTGCCATTGGTCGCTGGAGCACTACGGCCTGAATCAGGTGTTGTAGTACCGCGAGTTGCAGGCTTCTTACGCTTAGTCTGGTTGCTACGGCCTTTAGGAGCATTTGCACGCTCTTCGTGACGCTTAACAGCGCGACGAATTTTTTGGCTACGAGAACGCTCACGCTTACGAGAAGTGTTTGCAGGATCAAGATCCAACAGTGTCTCTTTTTCTGGCTGAAGTTCAACAAGCTCTCGCAAGTAGTTTACTTCTTGAAGATCTAGCTCTTTCCAACCGCCACGAGGCAGTTTCTTATCAAGGTAGATATCACCGTAACGTACACGTTTCAGACGGCTTACTGTTGTTTCTTGTGATTCCCAAAGACGACGAACCTCACGGTTACGACCTTCGTTAATTGCTACGTAGAAAGTATGGTTCATACCTTCACCGCCAGCGTAAACCACATCTTCGAAACGAGCCATACCATCTTCAAGTTGAACGCCACGAGTCACGTTCTTAACTTTTTGCTCGGTTACTTCACCAAATACACGTACTAGGTACTCACGCTCAACCTGACGGCTTGGGTGCATTAGGCGGTTTGCTAGTTCACCATCGGTTGTGAACAACAGTAGGCCAGATGTGTTTGCATCAAGACGACCAACTGAAATCCAACGAGAACCACGGATCTTAGGTAGACGATCGAAAACAGTACGGCGACCTTCAGGATCGTGACGAGTACAAAGCTCACCTTCAGGTTTGTAGTAAGCAAGTACACGACAAACCACTTCTTCAGAGGCTTTGCCTGTAATAGTGTGGCCATCGATACGGATCACTGAGTTCTCGTCTTCAAGACGCTCACCCAATTTCGCAACTTGACCGTTAACACTTACACGACCAGATTTGATTAAACCTTCTAGTTCACGACGAGAACCGTGACCAGCTCGCGCTAAAACCTTCTGTAATTTTTCGCTCATTTACTCTTTTCTACCTAATTGTCGTCTTCACAGACGTCGAATGAATTTTTCGCGACCAAATCGCGGTCGCGTATTATCGCAAATAACCTGCCAAAAAGCACTTGTTATTTACTCTGGCAGGTTTGCTGTTTCGTTACAGACTGTTAATCAGTAACGCTATTATTCAAACGGCGCTGGATCACCGGCACCACGACGTAAAACAACAGCGTCATCGTCACTGAAGTCAATAACCGTAGTCGGTTGCTCACCTAAGTAGCCGCCATTCAAAATGACATCAACCGCATGCTCTAGGCTGTCACGAATTTCTTCAGGATCCGATTCAGTGGTCTCGTTACCCGGAAGAATCAGAGACGTCGACATCAATGGCTCGCCCATTGCTTCTAGAAGGTCTAGGGCAATTTTGTTGTCCGGTACACGAATACCGATCGTTTTACGCTTAGCGTTCATCAAACGCTTTGGCACTTCTTTTGTTGCTTTGAAAATAAACGTGTAAGCACCTGGCGTGTGCGCCTTAAGCAGACGGAAAGCCACGTTATCTACTCGTGCATACAGTGACAACTCAGAAAGATCACGGCATAACAAAGTGAAATTGTGCTTATCATCGATTCTACGAATTTTACAGATGCGTTCGAGTGCTTGTTTATTTTCAAGCTGACAACCCAGTGCATAACCTGAATCTGTTGGATAAACCACAACGCCGCCATTGCGAATAATCGCAACCGCTTGAGTAATTAAGCGCGCTTGTGGGTTATCTGGGTGTACATAAAAAAACTGGCTCATTGTTGATCCTCGTTATCGAATCTCTCGACTCTATCATCAGAAGGAGCTGGTTCACCTAAAGACTATTCAGATGGTGAAACCGTTTGAAACTCCCAATCTTTCCATACTTCTTCGACCCCAGAAGGTAGCCAGAGATTACGTCCAAGTTCCATCCATGAGGATGGGTAATGGAAGTCGCTGCCTTGGGAGGCTAATAGTTTGTATTGTATAGCATAATCCGCAAGTGTGCGTCTTTCTTGTTGCGCTTGCTGAGGTTGAGCCACTTCCATAGCGTCACCATTTGCTTCAACAAATGCAGCTAATAGACGTTTAACCCACTTGGCGGTAAGGCCATATCGCGCAGGGTGAGCTAATACCGCTTGACCACCAGCCGCATGAATAGCCGTGACAGCATCACTCATTGAGCACCATGTTGGCGGCACATAACCTGGGTTATTGCGCGTAAGAAACTTTTTAAACACCTGCTGCATGGTTTTCGCGTAGCCATTGTCGACTAACCATTTCGCAAAGTGTGCTCGAGTAATTGGTGCATCACCTGCAATCAACTTAACCTCTTCTAACACACCTTCACGAGTCGCTTTTTCAAGACGTTGCGCAATCATCTCTGCACGTCCGACACGGTGTTGCTTCTGTTGTTCAATTAACGCTTTCAATTCTGGTGATTCAGGATCGACGTTTAACCCAACAATATGGATATCTTTGTTTTGCCAAACGGTTGAGATCTCGATGCCGTTAATCAACTGAATAGGAAGATTGTTATCAGCAATATAGCTGCGTGCTTCTGCAAGCCCATCAGTCGTATCATGATCTGTAATCGCTAACGCTTCGATGTTAAAGCCTAGCGCTCGGTCAATCAGTTCAGGTGGAGTAAGTCGGCCATCTGAGGCTGTTGTATGACTATGTAGATCAATTCTCATATATTCTTTTTCATTGTTTTCAATTTTTATCGTTATATTTGTGTCAACGCACTTGACCTGCAAGCGCAAAACTAGTTAACTAGTACACAAATACGAAGTATCACATTTGATAGGTTCACTATGTTACAAGAATTTAACCAAAACCATAAAGATAAAGTTTTAGAACTTTCTTCAGTAGAAGCAAGTTCAGAGCTTAATTGGTGGCGCACTTGGACAAGTTCTTGGTGGGCCAACGTGTACTTCTAATTAAACAGTTTGTTTATAAAAAAGTTATCACCAAGCCCGCTTTCATAGCGGGCTTTTTAATTTGTCGAACATCTCACATTCAACTGACTAACAAATCAACGAATTGACCATATTCTAGATTGGGTGAAAGGTATCTTTATGCGACTATGTACGGCAGGAAATTTAAAGAATCATAAAGGAGGTCTTGTGAACAAGGCCATTGAAATCAAAAAGCTGGGAACCATTGAGGTCATCAATTCTTCCGTTCCTTACTCGCAAGATCCAACCAGTGTTTTTCATACTCTGTGTGAAAACAAAACAGACAGTCTGTTGTTGGAATCTGCTGAGATTGAATCTAAACAGAACCTGACAAGCCTACTCCTTATCGACTCTGCTGTTCGCATCGTATGTCGCGGACATGAAGTAACCTTTCAAGCGTTGACTCAAAATGGTCAAGCGCTAATCGAACACCTAGCTCAAAACGTTAAAACAGAGATAAAATCTGACCTTACGGATAACGTATTGACGCTGACTTTTGTCGAACCAAGCAACGAATTAGACGAAGATTCACGTTTAAGAGAAGCGTCTTCATTCGATGCACTGCGTTTGGTTCAGCACAGCTTTGAGCAAGACGTGGATAACAAACACGCGCTATTCATGGCGGGTCTATTCGCTTACGACATCGTGGCAAACTTTGAGCCACTCGGTGATGCTGAAGCAACCAACAATTGTCCTGACTTTGTCTTCTACGTAGCTGAAACACTATTACGTTTCGACCACCAAGAAAACGAAGGCCTGCTTCACGCGAGCTTGTTTGCTCAAGATGAAAGCATCAAAGCGCAATTAACAGACCGCCTAGTCGACATTCAGACTCAATGTCAGTCATTGAAAGCCATCACAGAAGTTACGCCGCTCGACAATGTTGACGCTGTACCAAGCGTTTCAGATGAAGACTTCTGCCAAACGGTTCGTGATTTAAAAGAATACGTCGTTAAAGGCGATGTATTCCAAGTGGTACCTTCACGTCGCTTTACGCTACCTTGCCCTGCTCCACTGGCGGCTTACAAAGAACTCAAGCAAAGTAATCCAAGCCCTTACATGTTCTACATGCAAGACGAGCTGTTTACTCTGTTTGGTGCTTCTCCAGAAAGTGCACTGAAGTACGAAACTGAAACCAACCAAATCGAAATTTACCCAATTGCTGGTACTCGTCGTCGTGGTAAGCGCCCGAATGGTCAAATTGATTTCGACCTAGATAGCCGCATTGAACTTGAACTGCGTACCGACAAGAAAGAAAACGCTGAACACATGATGCTGGTCGACCTAGCACGTAACGATGTAGCACGTATCGCAGAAGCTGGCACTCGCCACGTAGCAGACTTGCTGAAAGTTGATCGCTACAGCCATGTAATGCACTTGGTTTCTCGTGTTGTTGGTCAGCTCCGTGAAGACTTAGATGCCCTACACGCTTACCAAGCTTGTATGAACATGGGTACGCTAACGGGTGCACCCAAAATCCGCGCAATGCAGCTTATCCGTGACGTAGAAAAAACGCGTCGTGGTAGCTACGGTGGTGCAGTCGGTTACCTAACCGGTGAAGGCACTTTAGATACTTGTATCGTAATTCGTTCTGCTTACGTTGAAGATGGCGTAGCACAAGTACAAGCGGGCGCGGGCGTGGTGTTCGACTCTGACCCACAAGCAGAAGCAGATGAAACGCGCGGCAAAGCTCAAGCGGTCATCTCTGCGATTCAAGCAGCTCATACTAAAAACCTAACAACTAAGAAGGAGTCGTAATCATGGCTGATATTGTATTCATCGATAACTTCGACTCATTCACATACAACCTTGTAGACCAGTTTCGTTCATTAGGTCACAGCGTAAAGATTTACCGTAACAACATTCCTGCAAAAGTAGTTGAAGCGGCGATCAACGAACTAGACAACCCTGTTGCACTGCTTTCACCAGGCCCTGGCGCTCCAGCGGATGCGGGCTGCATGCCTGAGCTAATTCAGCTGCTAAAAGGCAAAGTGCCAATGATTGGTATTTGCTTAGGCCACCAAGCGATTGTTGAAGCCTACGGCGGCACCGTTGCAGGCGCTGGCGAAATCATTCATGGTAAGGTGTCGATGATGGAACACCAAAACCATGCGACTTACCAAGGCTTACCTTCGCCGCTGGCTATCGCTCGCTACCACTCTTTAGTGGCAACGCATGTATCCGATAGCCTAACAGTGACCGCTGAAGTCGATGATTTGGTAATGTCTGTAGTTCAAGAACAAGACAAGGTTTGTGGATTCCAATTCCACCCTGAATCGATTATGACGACCTACGGTGCAACGCTTCTAGCGAACGCGATCGAATGGGCTCTTGAGAAACCTCTTCATCTAGAGAAAAGCTCTACTCTTGATAAAAAGACTAACTAGGAAACGATCATGGAACAGATTAATAAACTTTACGAACAACAGTCTCTTACTCAAGAAGAAAGCCAACAGTTGTTTGATGTCATCATCAAGGGCGAACTAGACCCAATCCTGATGGCTTCTGCACTGACAGCACTAAAAATCAAAGGCGAGACACCAGAAGAAATCGCTGGTGCGGCGAAAGCACTGCTTGCCAATGCAAACCCGTTTCCACGCCCTGATTATGATTTCGCAGACATCGTAGGTACCGGTGGCGACGGTCATAACACCATTAATATCTCAACGACGTCTGCGTTTGTTGCAGCAGCTTGTGGCTTAAAAGTCGCAAAGCACGGTAACCGCAGTGTATCGAGCAAGTCAGGTTCTTCGGACCTACTCGACTCGTTCGGTATCAACTTAGCGATGACAGCAGAAGATACACGTACAGCTGTCGATGAGCTTGGCGTAGCATTCCTATTTGCCCCGCAATATCACGGCGGTGTACGTCACGCGATGCCAGTTCGTCAAACAATGAAAACACGTACTATCTTCAACATCCTTGGCCCACTGATTAACCCTGCTCGCCCTAACATCGAGCTAATGGGTGTTTACAGCAAAGAGCTTGTACGCCCTATCGCAGAAACCATGCTGCAAATGGGCATGAAGCGTGCGGCGGTTGTTCACGGTAGCGGCCTTGATGAAGTAGCGATTCACGGTGAAACCATGGTTGCGGAAATCAAAGATGGCGCAATTCACGAATACACAGTGACACCGGCAGACTTTGGTTTGAACACTCACCCGCTTGAAGCTATCAAGGGCGGCGAGCCAGAAGAAAACAAAGCCATCACAACAGATATCCTGACGGGTAAAGGCACTGAAGCCCAAGTTGGCGCAGTAGCCGTGAACGTTGCTCTGCTGATGCGTCTATTTGGTCACGAAGACCTAAAAGCCAACGCACAACAGGCCATTGACGCGATGAATTCTGGCAAAGCCTACGAGCTTGTACAAAAGCTTGCAGCTCACGCCTAACGAACGACGAATTGAGACAAAGAACATGACACAGACTACCGATAAACTGTCGACCCACGTTTCAGTCAAAGAAGCTGAAATGGCGGAAGTATTAGCAAAAATCGTTCGTGATAAATACCAATGGGTTGAAGCGCGTAAGCAAACTCAACCATTGGAAGAGTTTAAAACAGCGTTAACCGCAACAGATCGCAGCTTTTATGATGCACTGAGCGGCGAGCAAACGGTTTTCATCACTGAATGTAAGAAGGCATCTCCGTCAAAAGGGTTGATCCGTGACGAGTTTGATTTGGACTACATTGCATCGGTGTACAACAACCACGCAAATGCAATTTCAGTTCTGACCGACGAGAAATACTTCCAAGGTGACTTTGAGTTTTTACCAAAGGTTCGCAGCATTGCTAAGCAACCGATTCTGTGTAAAGACTTCATGGTTGATACTTACCAAGTTTACCTAGCTCGTCACTACTCTGCTGATGCTATCTTGTTGATGCTATCGGTATTAGATGACGAAGAGTACCAAGCACTGGCGGAAGTCGCTCACTCACTCAACATGGGTGTACTTACCGAAGTCAGCAACGAAGAAGAGCTTCACCGCGCAGTCGCTTTAAAAGCAAAAGTGATCGGCATTAATAACCGTAACCTGCGTGACCTTTCGACTGATTTGAACCGTACCAAAGAGTTGGCTCCGCTGATTCGCGAACTGGCTCCAAACGCAGTCGTAATTTCAGAGTCTGGCATCTACACACATCAACAAGTTCGAGACCTTTCAACGTTTGCAGATGGTTTCTTAATCGGCAGCTCTCTGATGGCTGAAAAGAACCTTGAGCTTGCGGTGCGTAAAGTAACGCTGGGTGAAAACAAGGTGTGCGGTTTAACTCACTCTGATGATGCAGCGAAAGCGTATCAAGCTGGTGCGGTATTCGGTGGTCTGATTTTCGTTGAAGCGTCTAAGCGTCATGTGGATATCGAAGCGGCTCGTTTGACTATGAGCGGCGCACCTTTGAACTACGTGGGTGTGTTCCAAAACCATAGCGTTACTGACGTTGCAAAAACGGTTGCTGAGCTAGGTTTGTTTGCGGTGCAACTGCACGGTGATGAGTCTCAAGCATTTGTCGATGAGTTAAAACAATCACTACCTGAAAACGTTGAGATTTGGAAAGCCTACGGTGTGGCTTCTGGTGCTGGAAACGGCGTTGAGAGCTCGCTGCCAGAATTACTAGAAAGCAACGTGACTCGTCACCTGCTAGATACTAAAGTGGGTTCTCAAACGGGTGGTACAGGTCAAGCGTTCGACTGGAGCCTAATCAACAACCAAAGCGCAATCATGTTAGCGGGAGGCCTAAATCCAGAAAATGCTAACCAAGCCGCTAAGTTGGGTTGTTTAGGATTAGACCTAAACTCTGGCGTTGAATCAGCTCCGGGTAAAAAAGACGCAGACAAACTGCAACGCGCTTTTGCAGCGATTCGTAATTACTAGTCCAAACTCGGCGCTAGAAATCAGAAAGCAGAAAGCAGAAACTAAAAACATATTTGTGGGCTTTGCCTTTTGCGAAGCTCAAGCAAGATTAAATGACTTGGTGTGAATACACATCAGTAGAATTGAAGGAATAACACAATGGCTAAACTCGATGCCTACTTTGGTGAATACGGTGGTCAATACGTACCGCAGATCCTAGTGCCAGCACTAGACCAACTTGAACAAGCATTTATCGATGCACAAGCCGATCCTGAGTTCCGCAGCGAATTCATGACGCTTCTTCAAGAGTACGCTGGTCGTCCAACGGCGCTAACACTAGCACGCAACCTAACAAAAGGTACAAAAACAAAACTGTACCTAAAGCGTGAAGATCTACTTCACGGCGGTGCTCACAAGACAAACCAAGTACTTGGTCAAGCATTGCTAGCAAAACGTATGGGCAAGCAGGAAATCATCGCTGAAACTGGCGCAGGCCAACACGGTGTGGCAACAGCTCTAGCTTGTGCTCTATTAGGTCTTAAGTGTCGTGTTTACATGGGTGCAAAAGACGTTGAACGTCAAAGCCCGAACGTGTTCCGTATGAAGCTAATGGGCGCAGAGGTTATCCCTGTTCATTCTGGCTCTTCAACGCTAAAAGATGCGTGTAACGAAGCTCTACGTGACTGGTCTGCAACTTACGAAGACGCGCACTACCTATTGGGTACTGCAGCGGGCCCTCACCCATTCCCAACGATTGTTCGTGACTTCCAACGCATGATTGGTGAAGAAACGAAGAACCAAATTCTAGCTCGTGAAGGTCGCCTTCCTGATGCAGTTATCGCTTGTGTCGGCGGTGGTTCAAACGCTATCGGTATGTTCGCGGATTTCATTGAAGAAGAAACTGTGCGCCTAATAGGTGTAGAGCCAGCGGGTAAAGGTATTGATACCGACCAACACGGCGCGCCACTTAAACACGGTAAAACCGGTATCTTCTTTGGTATGAAAGCACCATTGATGCAAGATGAGAACGGCCAAGTAGAAGAGTCTTACTCTGTTTCTGCGGGTCTAGATTTCCCATCAGTGGGTCCTCAACACGCGCACCTAAATGCGATTGGCCGTGCTGAATACGACAACGTGACCGATGACGAAGCACTAGAAGCTTTCCAAGCTATCGCACGTAACGAAGGTATTATCGCAGCGCTAGAGTCGTCTCATGCTTTGGCTCATGCAATCAAAATGGCTCACGACGATCCAGAGAAAGAACAGCTATTAGTCGTTAACTTATCTGGCCGTGGTGACAAAGACATTTTCTCTGTACACGACATTCTTAAAGAGAAAGGAGCATTATAATGGATCGCTATCAATCACTCTTCACTCGCTTAGCTGAAAAGAATCAGGGCGCATTTGTACCATTCGTAACGGTTGGCGATCCTAACCCTGAGCAATCACTTAAGATCATGGAAACCTTAGTTGAAGCGGGTGCAGATGCACTTGAGCTTGGTATCCCATTCTCAGATCCGCTTGCAGATGGCCCAACAATCCAAGGCGCAAACATTCGTGCTTTAGATTCTAAAGTAACGCCAGATGTGTGTTTTGATCTTATTGGTCAAATTCGCGCTAAATACCCAGAGCTACCAATCGGCCTACTGATGTACGCAAACTTGGTTTACGCACGTGGTATAGAAAATTTTTACGAACGCTGCGCAAAAGCAGGTATCGATTCAGTATTGATTGCTGATGTACCAACCAACGAGAGTGGCGAGTTTGTTGCTGCTGCGAAGAAGTTTGGTGTTCACCCAATCTTTATTGCTCCACCAACAGCAAGCGATGAAACGCTTCAATCAGTTTCTGAGCTAGGTGGCGGTTACACATACCTACTTTCTCGCTCAGGCGTAACGGGTGCAGAAACAAAAGCAAACATGCCTGTAACTGCCCTACTTGATCGTTTGAACAAGTTTGATGCGCCACCAGCACTGCTTGGTTTCGGTATCTCTGCTCCTGAACAAGTGAAAGAAGCGATTGTAGCGGGCGCTGCAGGTGCTATCTCTGGCTCAGCGGTTGTGAAAATCATTGAAAACAACGTTGAACAACCAGAAGCAATGCTTAAAGCACTTGCGGAGTTTGTTACGCCAATGAAAGCGGCAACGCAGAAATAATCGACGGTCATTAAATAGACGTTCGTAATCAATGGTCGTTAAATAAAACCAGCGATTCAAATACTAAAAGGCTCCACAACTGTGGAGCCTTTTTTATAACTCGTCATTCACGCTAACTACTCATCAGCTTTCATCGCTTTCTTAATCGCAGCCTCATTGAGCGTCGCTTTGATCGGGTCGGTTATCTTCTCCACTAGATCGATGGGCATTGGAAAGATGATGGTGGAGGTTCTTTCGTTGGCCACCTCGGTTAACGTTTGCATATATCGCAATTGAATGGCATTGGGCGCTTGATTCAGCACTTCGGCCGCTTCACGTAACTTTGAAGATGCTTCAAGCTCACCTGTTGCATGTATTACCTTAGCTCGACGAGAACGCTCGGCTTCCGCTTGTTTAGCAAGGGCTCGCACCATACTGTCATCCAGATCAACATGCTTGATCTCGACATTGGCAATCTTGATCCCCCAGTTATCGGTGTGTTGATCCAGTATCGCTTGTAAGTCTCTATTGAGCTCTTCTCGCTCAGACAATAGCTCGTCCAACTCATGTTACCCAAGCACCGAACGCAGCGTTGTTTGTGAAAGTTGGCTGGTCGCTTCAAGGTAATTCTCAACGTTGTTGATCGCCATCTTCGGATCCAGCACTCGGAAATACACCACTGCATTCACCTTCACTGACACGTTATCGCGTGTGATCAAATCTTGCGTCGGCACGTCCAACACGATAGTTCGTAGATCCACTCGCACAATTTGTTGGATGAAAGGAATGATGATAATTAACCCCGGTCCTTTCACTCCGTAAAAGCGCCCAAGGAAAAACACCACTGCACGTTCATATTCGCGCAGTACTCTGAACATGCTGGCTATCAACAAGATAACGAGCACAATGACAATACCTATAGTGTGTATAAACATAACCGCCCCCTAATGGTAACGATGGTTAAGCAATAAATAATTCAATCAAGTTTGTTCTAGCATGTCGCGCTAGCTAGATTTCGATGATGTCTCATCGGGCAACACCTCAACATCCAACAACAACCCAGTCAGTTTGGTCACTCTAATAAGCTGCCCCGCTTGCAATTCACTCGCACATTTGGCTTGCCAGATCTCACCTTCGACTAGCACACGCCCCGCACCGGGGAAACCGCTTACCACTTTGCCAGTGTCGCCTACTACCGCTTCCATCCCCGTAGTCACTGGTTTGTTTCTCACTCGGACTAGCATTGATATTGTTACGACGATAAAGGAAACAGAGAACAAACTGATCCCGATAATTAACGGCAATGCGATTTGATAACCCGGCACTTCGGTATCCATCAACATGATCGAGCCGAGCGTAAACGCAGCGACGCCGCCCAAACCGAAAATACCGAAGCTCGGGCTAAAGGCCTCTACGACCATCAAAGCAATTCCCAATAGGATTAAAGCAAGGCCTGCGTAACTCACCGGCAGCATTTGTAAGGAGTACATTGCCAATAACAGACAGATCCCCCCCAATACACCCGGTAGCCCGAAGCCCGAAGCCCGAAGCCAGGGTTATAGAACTCAAGGAGCAAACCATAGATACCGATGAGCATCAAAATATATGCAACGTTCGGGTTCGTGATCACTGACAGCAAACTAAATCGCCAGTCTTGTTCTCGCTCGACAAAAGCAACATCACTAAGTTGGATTTCCTGACTGACCCCGTTGATGGTGATGACGCGTCCGTTACTCAGTTCAACCAATTGCTGAAGGTCGCTGGCAATAAAATCAATCACGTTAAGTGTGAATGCGTTCTCTGAGTCTAAACTCGCCGCTTCTCTTACCGCTTTTTCTGCCCATTCTTCATTGCGATTGTGTAGCTTAGCCAAACTGACAATGTAAGCCGCAGCATCATTGATGACTTTCTTTTCCATCGCAGTGGTGGCTTTTACTTGGTCTGAGTTCTCTTGTTTTGTTTCGTCTTGCTCACCCGCTGACGTGTTGTCATCTTTATTGGCGTCGTCTTGAGGAGATAACGGACTAGCAGGCGCTTTGCCACCACCAAGCGACACAGGTGTTGCTGCACCTAGATTAGTTCCGGGCGCCATCGAAGCAATGTGGCTGGCTAGCAAGATATACGTCCCCGCGCTCGCAGCACGTGAACCCGCAGGCCCAACCCAAGTTGCTATCGGAACCGGTGACGTGGTGATGGATCGAATAATGTCACGCATCGACGAATCTAACCCGCCAGGCGTGTTCATTTTCAAAATGATGAGCTTTGCTTGCTCATCGTGAGCTTGTTCTATTTCTCTAGTGAGGTAATCACTGGTCGCCGGACCTATCCCTCCGTTCACCTCAATCACCCAAACATCATCTGCCTGAGCGAACACAGAGCTGAACAACAGAAGAAACACAAACAAGTACTTTAATATAAAAGTCATAGCCCCTCTCCTTACAACTGAGATGCTAGATAGACGTTTTATTTAAAGCGCAGAGGTAACATCTTGGTAATAAATAGATACCTTAAGCATAGTTCAGGCTAAATTTCCCACAACAAGCTTTATCATTTTCAGCCAGATTAATCTGTATAGAAAAAACGCAAAGATATGGATTAAATGTTAACAAAAGTAAGCAAGCGACGCGAAGCACAATCCATTCACAAAGCGATCAATAAAAACACTTTTATAAATCTTACAAATAACCGAACAACGAAAAACCAAAGCAAACGCTTGCTTTGGTGTGAAAAAACATCTAATAGCGATTCACCTGCTGTTTTTAAGAGACTTTCACCTCTGCTCATATTGATAAATGTAAAGGATACGTGTAAAACTCTTCGCGAAATATTTATCCAATGGCACATCGTTCATTGGTGAGTAATTCTGGGATTTTTATATTTAGTAGCACAGAGGTTATGGAAGTGTTAAAAGAAAAGAGTTTACTAAGCAATATTGGCATTCAAGTCGTTATTGCAATGATCATCGGTACAGCAGTCGGCGCGATGATGGGTGACAGCGCAACAATGTTCGCTCCACTGGGTGCTATCTTCATCAATTTGATCAAGATGCTGGTGATTCCTCTAGTCGCAGTTGCCCTAATTTCAGGTGCTGCAGGTCTAGGTAATAGCTCATCGGCTGGTAAAGTCGGTGTAACAACACTGGGTTACTTTGCACTAACTTCTGCACTTGCTGTGGCACTAGCGCTTGTAATGGGTGAAGTGTTCGAACCCGGTCGTGGTATCGATGTTTCTGGCGTTGAAGGTATGTTCTCTTCAGAATACGCTGCGAAAGGCGAACTTCCAACGTTCTGGGCAACCATCACTGGCATGATCCCTACCAACGTTTTCCAATCACTGAATGAAGCAAACATTCTGCAAATTCTCGTTTTCTGCTTATTCTTTGGTATTGCGATTTCTAAACAAGCAAAAGAGAAACGTGACCCTATCATCAACGGTGTAAATGCTATCGTTGACGCTATGGTATGGATGATCAACAAAGTTATGATCATTGCACCACTTGGCGTATTCGGCCTAATGGCTGAAGCAGTAGGTACGTTTGGTTTTGGCGCGCTTATGGTCGTGTTCAAGCTGTTCATTGTTTACATCGCTGCGATTCTTATCTTCGGCTTTGTTGCTTACCCACTGATGATTCAAATCTTCACTAAGACTTCAGCTAAGAAGTTCCTAGTGGCAATGAAGAAGCCTCAAGCGGTTGCACTATCAACAGCATCTTCAATGGCGACACTACCAGTAACAATGGAAACGGTAGAGAAAGAACTTGGCGTTCGCAACTCTACGGCTTCATTCGTTCTGCCACTTGGTGCGACGATCAACATGTCTGGTAATGCAATTTACTACGGCCTGGTTGCTATCTTCTTTGCACAGCTGTTCAACATCGACCTGTCTATGGGCGCTTACGTTGCTATCATCGTAACCTCTACGCTAGGCGCAGTTGGTCAAGCAGGTGTTCCAGGTCCTTCTTTCCTAGTGGTTGCGGTTCTTCTAGCAGCTGGTATCCCTATCGAAGGTCTACCTCTGTTGTTCGCTCTAGACCGTATCTTCGACATGATCCGTACTGCCCTTAACATCACTGGTGATGCAGCATGTGCGGTAATCGTTGATTCTCTAATCAAAGACGAAGTGAAAGAAGCTGAGCTAGAGAAACAACAAGCTTAAACTTCTTAGAAACCTAAAGACCAAAAAGCCACTCATTTGAGTGGCTTTTTTACTTTCAAACGTTGATATTTGTTTACTCTAAATTAAGCGTCTTCAGAAACGTTAATTTTAAATCTCAGGACTTTCAAACTTGAATCGGGGTCAACATCGACAAACTCAGGTGGGTTATCTAGACGCTCGATAAACTCAACACTTGGCGCTTCTTCTACCATCGTCTCAATCAAGAAGTTTGGTGACACTGCTGGTGAGTTAACACAAGCAATCACTTCACCACCTTCGGTTAGAAGCTCAGGCAAACGACGTAAGATCTTTTTGTAGTCTTTAGTAAGTGCAAAGCTGCCTTTTTGGAACGAAGGCGGATCGATAATAACCAGCTCATATGGGCCACCCTTCTTGATTTTTCCCCACGACTTAAAGATATCGTAGCCAAGGAAGTTCACCGAGCGCATATCATGCTCATTCAAGCGGTGGTTATCACGGCCTTTGTTCAGTGATCCGCGAGACATGTCTACGTTCATACATTGTCGAGCGCCACCCGCAATCGCCGCCACAGAGAAACCACAAGTGTATGCGAACAGGTTAAGAACGTTCTTATCCTTAGCATTATCTTGTACCCACTGACGGCCATTACGCATGTCTAGGAACAGACCGAAGTTCTGATTGCGGCCAATGTCTAGTTGGTACTTAAGCCCATGTTCAACCACGACTGGTGAGTCGTTCAATTGACCCCACAACACTTCAGAGGGCGCGCCATCAGCATAACGGTGTTGCAGCACAATGCTTGTGCCCTGTTTTACTTGCCAGATATCTTTGTTAGTGAGGTCGACCAATCCAGTCTTTAGAGATGATAAGAACGCTTGGTCCACTTCTTTAAACACGTTAACCAATAACTGTCCATCAACCCAATCACAAGTGAGTTGATCTAGGCCGGGCCAAAACTTGCCACGCCCGTGAAAAATACGACGTAGTTCATTCGGCACTTCATTCAATTGCTGTTCAATATGACTAAAAAACAGAGGTAAAGCTGATGCTTCCATTATTTCACTCACTTAGTGTTTAGCTTTGGCCACGTTAATGACCAAGGTTCAAGCCAACCGTCTAAACCATTAGACACGATCTCTTGATGCCATTTCTCACCCAAAGAGTCGAGGTTTCTTGGATCGCAGACATATTCGTAGGCTTGTGATTGATAGGTAAATCGAATCGCGAAGGCATGCAGATAGCCTCTGTCAGCCTCGTTCGATGGATTGTAAATAGGATCACCAACAATAGCCGAGCCAATGGACTTCATCGCGACACGGATCTGATGAGTTCGCCCCGTATAGGGTTTACATAAAAGTAGACGCTCACCGGGTTCAGCCGTTGCAGATAAAAATTGGGTAATCGCTGGGTTTTCTTTGGTTGTCAGCAGCTTCCAGCTTGAGCGTCGTGAACGCTCCATATCTCCTGAGATCAGCCCCTGCTTTTTCTTCGGCTTCTTGGAGCCTATCGCAAGGTAGTACTTCTCTACTTCACGCTTTGCAAACAACTGTGAAAGCTCACTCGCTGCCGGGGCATCTTTTGCCAGCAGTAGAATTCCTGACGTCATTTTATCGAGACGATGGACTAAATATAGCTTCGGCTCATTGATTGCCTTAGCAACTTCTTGCAATAACATCGTATCACCATCGTCTTTATGGACGCTGACGCCTGGATGTTTGTTTATAAGTAAAAAATCAGAGTGATTCAGAAGAATGTCGAACATGTAAAGGCTAGCTCCATTGTAGAACGTGGAGTATACCGTGTCTGAATCCAGATTCCAGCTACGAAAAAGCCCAACGAGTTCAATAAACATTGAATCGTTGGGCTTATGTTTCAATAGTCAACTTTCACTGGGAAGTCTTTAATCAATTCGCTCTAAGCTTATGTTCTAGACTTATGATCCAGCTCTAAGCTCTAAGCAAGTTTGAACTTACCTACTAAGCCTTCAAGTTCGGCAACTTTAGCATTCAAACCTGATGTGTTCTCAGAGCTGCGAGTCGCTAACTGTAATGACTGTTCAGAGATATCACTGATTGCCGTAATATCCGCTGCGATTTCTTTTGTCACCGCTGTCTGTTCTTCTGCCGCAGTCGCAATTGAGTTAACCATACTTTGTACGTTGCCCGCACCGCTAACAATTGCTTCTAGAGCCGATACCGCCCCTGTACTTTGCTCTACACCAATTTCAACTAAACGACAGTTGTCTTGAGTGTAAGTAACCGCTTCTTGAGTACCAGATTGAATAGATTGGATGATACCAGACACTTCTTGTGTTGCTTTAGTCGTTCTCTCCGCTAGCGCTCGTACTTCATCAGCTACCACGGCAAAACCACGACCGAACTCACCAGCACGCGCAGCTTCAATAGCCGCGTTCAGAGCCAAGAGGTTGGTTTGTTCTGCGATATCTTCGATTACCTTGATAACACTGCCAATCTGCTCACCATGTGAACCCAGCGTGTTCATTTGTAAAGACATGTCGCTCATTTGAGTAGACACTTGTTGGATGCTCGCAACCATCTCCACGATCACTTTACGACCGTCTTCTGCAGACGTTTCTGAGCGGCGCGCTTCTTCATAAGTAGAAGTACCTTGTTGCGCTACTTCAGAAATGGTTAAGCTTAGTTCTTCTGCCGCAGTCGCAATCAATGTCGCTTTATCTGCTTGAGCAGAGGCGCCAGATACGATGTCGTGGCTGATTGATGATAGCTCACCAGTAACGGATTGAACTTGGGTAGTCACTGATGAGATAGAACCGAGGAGATCGACCAATGACTTTTGCATCTGGTTGATCGATTGAGCAAGGTCAGCCAACTCATCACCAGAATCATCAACAATGTCACCTGCCGTTAGATCACCATTTGCTACGCGTCGTGCAACTTGCTCTACACGAGTTAAGCGATTAGTAATAGAGCTAGACAATACAAACGCAATTACGCAACCAAACACAATCGCAACCGCAGTCAACACCATAATCGTGCGTTCGATTGTAATAAACGAATCCGTTAGTGTTAGCAGAGCTCGCTCTGTATCAGCAATCTCACTTTCAGATGCTTGATCAAGCAAATTTTCAATCGGGATAAGATTACTCTCATACAAAGAGCGAAGCTGCTGCATATTTGATAACAATGCAGTTTCATCATTAAGCATAGGTACGAGCTTCGATTCAAACTCTTGAGTAAAGCGCCCCATTAGCTCTTCAATTCGCTGAACACGACGATGGTCCTCTGAGCCTTTACTCTCTAAACGCTTTACTTCTTCAATTGCTTGAGAAAATTGAGTCTTATTAGCTCGATAATCATTGAGCGCATTACCGCCCTGAACAACCGCGCCCAAAGCATCACGGTAAACATCACCAGCTTCATCGATCAATATAAGGTAGGTAACAGTTCCTGGAACATCATCCAGTCTAATTTCATCAGAGCTCTCGTGAGCCCCAATCACTTCTATCGATACAATCCCTACTAACGTGACAAGCACCGCCAATATAGATCCAAAACCCAAATATAGTTTTTTTCTCACTGACAATTTCACAGAACACCTACCTAAAATAAATACAGGCCGATATAGCCTAACCGAAAGATATATCGGCCACCACACGGATAACTTTAGGGGACGATGTTTTTATTTCTCGAAAAACAATAAGTGCGTCGCATAAAAAAACGGGAGCCAATGGCTCCCGTTTATCAATTAACTTTAGTTTGCGATTAGAGTTTCTAAGAATTATAGCTTCTTAGAGATAAGCGCAGAGCCAGCAATAATACCAATACCTAGTAGCATGATTGCACCTTTACCGCTGTCGAAGCCAGAAGAGATACCCATGAACGCTACGATAGCGATAGCTACTGGAATGATGTACTTAACGAGTGTGTACCATAGACCGAATAGAGGGAAAGATACTTCACCGTCGTTAGTGATTTCTTTCTCTAGGTCAGCACGGTTCAGTCTCCAACCAGCGAAGATACATACCAACATACCGCCAACTGCTAGGAATATCTTATCCGTTAGTAGGTCGAAGATATCGAATGCACCAGTACCAAACAGCGTTGGACCAAAGCCACCAAGAGATAGAGAAGCGAAGATACATAGAATCGCCATTACGACACTTGCAGACAGTACAGCTGTTACACGCTTCATGCCTTTCTCATCGATTAGGTACGAAACAACAACTTCAAGTAGAGATACTGAAGAAGTCAGTGCCGCAACACTTAGACCAACGAAGAACATAAGAGCAAATAGAAGACCAACTACGCCGCCCATTTCAGCGAATAGCTGAGGAACAACAACGAATACTAGACCAGGACCTGCTGCAGGTTCCATACCGAATGCGAACATTGCAGGGAACATTGCAACACCAGCTAGGATAGCAACGCCTGTATCCATCGCCGTAACCATAGCTGTAGTTTGAACTAGGTTCTCTTTCTTCTTAAGGTAAGAACCGTAAGTCAACATACAACCCATACCAAGAGATAGTGAGAAGAATGCTTGACCCAGTGCAGCTAGGATTACACCGCTGTCTACTTTAGAGAAGTCAGGGCTGAATAGGAATTCAAGACCAGCCATCGCGCCCGGAAGCATTAGGCCTTTGATTGATACCACGATAAGGATGATGAAAAGAAGTGGCATCAGAATCTTACCCGCTTTCTCAATACCGCCAGAAATACCCTTCATAACGATGACAACGTTAAGTAGTAGGTATAGGCCCATCCACATTAGTGGCTGAACTGGGTTTGAGATAAAGCCACCGAAGCTGTCGCCAATTGCTTCAGGTGCGTCTAGTAGACCACCAGCAATTTTACCGATGTATGCGATAGACCAGCCACCTACTACAGGGTAGAAACCCATGATAAGTAAACCACTGACTACGCCAATAACACCAGCGAACGTCCAGCGACGGTCAGTTGATTTAAATGCACCTACTGCTGATTTTTGCGTATGACGGCCAATCGCAAATTCAGTCAGCATCACACTAAAACCGATGAAGATTACAAAAAACAGATAAATTGCAACGAATGCACCGCCGCCACTTTCACCTGCTGTGTATGGGAATTTCCAGATGTTACCTAAGCCAACAGCAGAACCTGCTGCAGCCATTACGAATCCTAATTTCGAACCCCAGGTATCGCGGGGTGTAGTGGTTGTATTACTAGTAGCCACGTTTACTCCAAACTTTTGTGTTATGTGATGTTGTATTTTGCTTTGTGTGGCGTCATTAAAAGATAAGGTGTATATAATAATTTACACCATTAAAAGATTTGATTGACGCTCGTTATCTAGCAAGTAAACCAGTTTAAGAATACAATTGGAAGCCCGAACCGTATATATTTCGTTATCAATGTAAATCTTTATGGTTAAATGCCGGTTTTTCATACAAAACAATTGCATTCGTCTTAAGTTAACTAAAACTTAACAACTTTAACCTGTTTACAGCTTTTGCTCTATTTTGTAAATAGTTGATTCCTTAAATTCCCATATCCGTAAAATAGCATTACTATCTAAGTGTCTCTTTTTTCGAGTATTCAATGTGGAAAAGCTCTACCATTTTTTAACTTTAGCTTCTGTCGCTTTATACTGGGTCCTTGTCGCCGGTGTGACTTTTCGTGTCGTACTAAAACGACGCTCTGTCAGCGTTTCTCTCGCATGGTTGATGGTTATCTACATTATCCCTATTGTTGGCGTCGCTTGTTACTTCCTTTTCGGAGAGCTAAATCTTGGTAGAAAGAGGGCTGAGCGGGCACATCGCATGTTTACGCCTTTTGGTGATTGGTTCCGCCAATTAAATGATTGCCAAGTCCACCTTCCAGGTAAAGTCGGCTCGCCTATCCACAAAATTGATGAGCTTTGTAACAATCGGATGGGCATTCCAGCGCTCAGCGGAAACACACTTTCACTGCAGGCTTCTCCTAATGAGATCCTACACGCAATTATCGAAGATATAGAAAACGCCCAGACTAGTATCAAAATGGTTTTCTATATTTGGCACCCCGGCGGCTTAACTGACTCCGTTGCTTCCGCACTTATTCGAGCAGCAAAACGTGGTGTCGATGTTAAAGTTTTACTCGATTCTGCAGGTAGCCCGCGCTTTTTCAAAAGTCACTGGCGTTCAATGATGAAAGACGCTGGCGTTCACGTTGTCCAAGCATTAGAGGTTAGTCCTTGGCGTATTTTCTTACGCCGTTTAGATCTAAGGCAGCACCGGAAGATCATCGTGATTGATGAGTCCATCGCCTATACCGGGTCAATGAATATGGTAGATCCAGCTCATTTCAAACAGAGCTCAGGTGTCGGCCAATGGATTGATGTCATGGTTCGCGTCACTGGGCCAACCGTTAACGTGTTGTCAGCAATTCATGGTTGGGATTGGGAAGTGGAAACCGGTGAACGCATTCTTCCTGATTTACCAGAGTGCCCGGTTGAAGAAATAATGACGCATCATCCAGTTCAAGTAGTGCCATCTGGGCCGGGCATGCCGGAGTATTTGATTCTGCAAGTTCTTACTATTGCGATTAATCAAGCAAACCATTCAGTTCGTATTACAACACCCTACTTTGTACCGAGTGCCGACTTATTAGAAACACTCAAAATGACGGCACAACGTGGTGTCAGCGTAGAATTAATCATTCCACATAACAACGATTCATTAATGGTTAAATGGGCTTCTCGCGCCTTCTATACCGAACTGCTTGAAGCCGGAGTGAAGATATATGAGTTTTACGGCGGGCTTCTTCACACCAAATCGGTAGTGATTGATGAAGAGTTTTGCTTAATCGGAACGGTCAATATCGACATGCGCAGCCTATGGCTTAACTTCGAAGTAACGCTAGCCGTTGATGATGTGCACTTCACCAAGCAACTGTTTGATTTGCAGCAATCCTATATTGAATCATCTCATCCAGTGGAATTGGAGCAATGGGAGCAGAGAAACCTACGCAACCGCTTCTTCGAAAGGTTGTTTTACTTATTCAACCCGCTGCTTTAATTCCATCAATGCGTCCACCGCGGCTCATCACTCGCCGACTATCGGATTTTAAACCTTTCACGATAAACGACGTGGAAGGTTAAAAAGCAAAAGAAAAGCGCAAAAACTCCCGCTCTCCTCTTGCTTTGAAGGCTATTGGCATGTTTTAAATAGGACATAACCGATTGATAAGGAATTCACAGCATGTCCGAGAACAAAACCACTAAACTGATCACTGCAGGTCGTGATAAGAAGTGGACTAATGGTGTCGTTAACCCACCAGTACAACGCGCTTCAACTGTCGTGTTCAACACAGTAGAAGAGAAACGCAAAGCGACCATCAACCGCGCTAACAAGACACTTTTCTACGGACGCCGTGGCACCACGACTCATTTCGCATTTCAAGATGCAATGGTTGAAGTTGAAGGTGGTGTAGGTTGCGCACTTTACCCTTGTGGTACGGCAGCCATCTCTAATGCCATCCTCTCTTTTGTTGAAACAGGTGACCATATTCTGATGGTCGATACCTGTTACGAACCCACTCGTGATTTCTGTGACACCATAATGAAAAAGATGGGTGTAGAGACCACTTACTACGAGCCAACGATCGGTGAAGGTATCCAAGACCTTATTAAGCCAAATACTAAGGTTCTATTTACTGAGTCTCCGGGTTCAGTCACCATGGAAGTTCAAGACATCCCAACACTCGCACGTATTGCCCATGAACATGACATCATTGTAATGCTCGATAACACGTGGGCGGCTGGTGTTAACTTCTCACCGTTCGATTTTGGCGTCGACATCTCAATTCAAGCGGCGACTAAATACATTGTTGGTCACTCTGATGTGATGCTAGGAACGGCGGTAGCCAACGAAAAATGTTGGGATCAACTGAGAGAGCAGAGTTACTTGATGGGACAGTGCGTATCTCCAGATGACGCTTATCTTGGTCTTCGCGGTATTCGCACTCTTGACGTTCGACTTCGCCAACATGCTGAAAGCAGCCTAAAAGTAGCAAAGTGGTTAGAAACACGCCCTGAGGTTGACCATGTTCGTCACCCTGCCCTTGAGTCTTGTCCCGGTCATGAATTCTTCAAACGAGACTTCACTGGCGGTAATGGTTTGTTCTCTTTCGTTCTTAAGAACTCAAACACAAAAGCAACGACTGCTCTGCTTGATGGTATGACGCACTTTAGTATGGGTTACTCATGGGGTGGATTTGAAAGTTTGATTCTAGCGAACGAACCGAGCAGCTTTAATAGCTTGAGAACGGTAGCGAACCCTAACTTCGAAGGAACCTTGATACGCGTTCATATCGGCTTAGAAGACGTCGATGACCTGATTGCGGATCTAGAAGCTGGACTAGATCGTTACAACGCTCTGGTTTAAGTAAAACAATAAACAAGTTTCCACAAAAAGGCAGGGACAACCTGCCTTTTTTAGTTCGGTAAGCTCTTGGTGTAGAAGTTATATGACTACTTCTGGACCTTAAAACATACCCAATTAAAAATTTCGAAACGATTCTTATTAAATAAATAGAGTGAGTCATCGGTGACAACAACTGAGTAATCAATATTCAGCCCCTTATACGAGCTATACTCTCGATTAATAACAGGATCATCAGTTTCAGTTGTCGGCGAATAATCAATGATAGAGATAGACAACTCGCCATCTTCTAACGAATAACGACCTGAGGAGTGGTGCTCCAATTTACTCACCTGACCATCCTTCCTTTCAATCTTTACCGCCTCTGCAATCATAAACGTATTGTCTGATTGGAAGGTAAAAGTCATACGTTCATACAACGATTGATAAGGTTGAAATGCCTGCGTCATAAAGCCCGTTTTGATGGTTTTACAGTGCCAACGAGTGCCCGCTAATACGTTTCTATCAATCATGAAACTTGCAGCTGTGAGTGCTAATACCAATAGCAAACCAATTATTCGCAAAAGTAACTCCTTTGAGCCATGTAATTCACAAACGAATCAAAAGATGACTCAACTTCAAAAATAGATGACAAGTAATTAAGAGCTTCGCCATCCTTTCTCTCAATTAGCATATACAAAGCATCATTTTCAGGTTGGTTGACAGATGGATAAATGCGAACAAAAACATCAACATTACAGTGGCTAGGTATAACTTGTATCAGTCTCTCAGTGATCGCAGGCAACGAGTAGGCTTCATTGCGAACAATATGGAAAAAGTAGTGATTAGTTTCATCTACGAAGCTGTCGTGATACTCACTTTTATCAACAAAGTATGGCAATGGCTGATAGTAAGCCTGAAATATATTAAACAAAGAGATTAACACACAGGTAAAGGCCAAAAAGTAGCCCACGCAGGCTAAATGGCGACGTACAAAAGGCTTAAAGCTAGGTGGTACCGCGTTGACTGAACCACTCGGGCTAACTGTGGACAATGGCATTTCCATGTCGCCTTCAACGCTTTGTGTTACTGATACAGGCATAACATGAGCCTGCTCATCTTGCGGCTTTTTCTCTGGTGACTCGCCTGAGGTTTGTGTTTGATTTGTCGTTATTGATGATGGGTTAAGTTCGGCTTGCGATAATCCTATCGTTTGAGGAGACTCTGATACAAAATCCGCCTCAGGGACTGTCGCTTTAGGCTCTGTATTTTGAGCTTGAGATGATTCCTCTATCTCCAGAGAATACCCCATTTTACTGACGGTACGAATCGTGGCGCAACCACAAGTCACTCTGTTCAGTGTTTTTCTAAGCTTAGATATCACGTTGGTCAACGCTTGCTCAGAGACAATCACATCCCCCCAACATCTATCAAAGATCAGGCCTCGCTCAATGCATTCGCCTGTATTTTCAAGCAAGAATAGGAACACTTTACCTTCTAGCGGCGCGATAGTTTCTACGTGGCCATCCTCACGCATAAACTGCCTAAGCAAGGGATCATAGTTAGCATCACATATTTGGTAGTTTTGTTGATTCACTATCGTTGTCTACATTTGAATTTGGTCGCATATAATATTGAAAAGTTTATAAATGACCAGTGAATTTTTCAATTTACACACAATTATTTCGCGTCGAGAAATAACACCTTTATTTATGTGGGCAACCTTCTAAATGGTCATTAACCATACCTGTCGCTTGCATATAGGCGTATTTACTAGGTGTATTCTTTAAGTTAAGATTGAGAAATGAACGCATACAGTTACAGACGCTTTTCTTCAGCAACTCAAAGCCATGGGGACTCAATACGTCGCCAAATACAGCTAGCCGAAGACTATTGCCACAAGCATAACCTAGAGCTTAGTACAGATTCTTTTGAGGATTTGGGAGTCTCTGCATACCATTCAAACAATAGCCTTGAGGATGCTGGCTTAGGGCAGTTTATAGCTGCTTTAGAGGAAGGTAAGATACCAACTCCTTGCTACTTATTGGTTGAGAGCTTAGACCGCTTAAGCCGAGCTAATATTGATGAAGCACTACAACAACTTCTAGCCATTACTAATCAAGGTGTCATTGTAGTAACCCTGTTTGATAACCAAACCTATAAGAAAGGCATGGGGTTAGCTGAGTTCATAACAGCCATAGTTACGATGGCTAGAGCCAATGAAGAATCAGAAACCAAATCAAAACGTTTAAAGGCTGTATGGCACAAGCGTAGAACAGACCCTAATGCACTGAAAACTAACAATAAGCCTTTCTGGCTAGACCTTTCCGATGATAAGAAGTCATTCATCCTTAATGAAAGTGCTGAGTTAGTTAGGGAAATATACGAGCTAAGCATTGGTGGTATGGGTTCTCACCTTATATCTAAGCACCTCAATGCTAAAGGTATCCCTAGCCCTAAAGGCAAGACATGGGGTGATGCTGTAATTACTAAAGTGCTTAATACCAAAGCCGTTCTTGGCGAGTATCAACCTAATCAACGAGTAAACCGAAAGTCAGTTCCAATTGGTGAGCCAATACAAGACTTTTACCCTTCAGTGATTGAAGAGCAAACCTTCTATCTATCCCAAGCTCAAATAAAGCAAAGGGCTAAATCTCTAAAGCGAGGCTCAACCTCTAGCTACCTTAATATACTTAAGGACGTTGGTACTTGTAGACGTTGCAGTGCTCCACTTAGATTACAAAAGCAGTCCCACCTTTATTACTTCAGATGCCCTGAATCACTCAAAGGCACATGCAATTCAAAGCCTATTAACATCATGTTTCTAAGGGATTGGTTAAAAGAGCAGTGGCTTACTCCTGCATTCTATAAAACATGGAGTACGCCCAAACCTAAGCTTAATAAGCTGAAGCCACTGGAAGCCAAGAGGCAAAGCCTTGGTGATGCTTACGAAACGATGCTAGAAGCCTTTGGTTCTTCATCTAGCTCTAGCACCATCAAAAACCTCCAAAAGCGCGATAGTGAACTACAAGAGTTAGACAAGCTGATAGAGCAACTAAAGCAAGAGCAAGCCGAGGAATCTAACCCAATTAAACTAAATATGGGTGAGTCTATTAAGTTAATAGAGACAGCCTTTAAGCCTGAGATAACAGCCGAAACCATTACTGCTCGCAACAAGCTTAGGCAGTTAATGAACCAGTTCTCAAGGTTTGAGGTCGATATGATAGACAAGCAAGCAATCTTTGAAATTGACTCTACGAGTAGTTTTGTATTCCAATCCATCCAGAACCCATATCACTATATGAAGGCTAAGCCTATGTTTGCGTGGAAGATGCTAAGTATTAGGTAGCTCTATAAAGTCAATAGGATGCTTGATTTGAATACTTGGTATAACGGTTTTCAAGTTTATAGATGTATACATGTTAATTAGTTATTACTAATAAGAAACTAATTCACACACAAGCTAGATGTATACCTATCCATTTAATAATGGGAAATTGTTGGAACATCAGCAGTTTAACCGTTTTTATTGGCTCTTCACGGGCTGGTCGGAGTGTATTGTTAGTCAAGGGTAGTGCCTAGTTAAAGCAGAGTTGATAACCATAAGTATGGTTGTTTTAGGGTGGTATATGGCTCCATACTGTCAGTGAACTATCGGTAATTATAGCTAAATACGAAGTTAGTATGATTGCACGTTATTATTGTTTTCGACCCTATATACTACCTAGGAAATAGCACAAGCAATACCCTTTCAGCCCTTACGTACCAAGGGCTACAGGCGATTTAGAGTGTAACCAAAACAGCAATTCTAGGTAAACCTTCTACGCCACAAGTCCAACTCTTTGATTTTCTTGAACTTCAAAGTACATCTGGTTCTGTTCAAGGTCTAGTGGCGTTAGCATATCCGCAAGATGATTAGCTTCATCTCCACCTAACTCTCCTTGAGCCTTCAGCTCTTTCAATCTCTCCATTGCTTTAGCTGATTTCATTTTTATCAGCGTATCGTCTACATCAAATTCATTGCTTGCTTCTATATCAAATCCCATAATTCCATCCTGTTGTTTTCTATAATTGAGTAGCTGTTGATGCATGTCATCAAAGCCCATTAGTGTTTCTAGTTGTTCTAATCCATTGGCTAATTGGCTGAATTTACTCAGTTGTTGATGGTAATTAGACACTAATAGCTCAGTGCCTTTCGGCTCTTCTCCTAAACGCTCAGCCTCTATTTGAAGTACTTCATCCATTGGTAAGCCATTGGTTTCAAAGTCATTAACATTAGTAGCCTCAGAATCTCCTATATAAGCCTGTAAGCGTTCTATATCAAAACTAGCAACGTAGTCCTTGAACTCATCTAAAGTCCAATGACCTTCGGTACGCTCAGCCCGATAGTACTCCAGCCCTTCACCATGCTTATCTCTCAGTGTTAAGTTAACCAAAGCAGGCATGACAACTAAGTTCTCAGCAATCAACTTGCCTCCTTTTGAAGCAGGGTATCTATGACCAATGTGATAGCTATACTTAGTGCCTAGGCTTTGATTCTCCCTATAGTAACCCCTTGCTTTAATAGCAAACTTCCTGACTTCAAAGACCTTAATCAATTCGTCAGTGCAACTAGGCATAGCTTGCTTATCAGACCGCTTAGCCATGTCCCAAAGCCAGTGAAAGTAAGAGCCACTAAAGAAGCCATCTTGCTTGCATTGACTACATATACGCTGGTGGCGTGTCATACGCTTAGCTTTCTTGCATCTAGAGCACTTCTTTACCTTCTTCATTCATACCCCTTAGCTTGCTTTGGCTTGCATGACCCATTTAACCTTCTTACCTTCAGCGTTATTAGCAATTAAGCGCACTTGCCCTTTAGCATTGGGCTTTAAGACTCTGTGAGTATTCTTGTTTCTATATAAGCCACTGATGTTATGACGCTGATAGTTAGGGAAGCCTTCAACATTATCAAAACCTAGTGTTTCTAACACTGAAGCATCCAAGCCATTCTTAGTAGCTAGTTCTATTAATTCTGTTACGTTATTCAAATTGAAATCCTTATTTAAGTTATTGAAATATATAAGTTAGATAGATTAAGCAGTGTTCAGATACAGTTATACTTAAACCATAGGAACTCTTCAGAGCTAACACCTATGGCAGCCCGACCTGAAGTAAACCTTGGGAGTTGGTTAATCTGCATCCCATCAAACCTTCAGTGTCGTTTAAGCAAGTTGTAGTCGTCCTGCCAGAGCTTTATTAACTTATCTATCTAATTGTATTTACTACATTTAATAGTATGCATGTCAGGCCTGATTTGTGACCACATCCATACCACACTTATAAAACATCACTAACTCATCGATTTGTGACTACAACTACAAGCTTCTTTCTTTAGGCAATAAAAAAGCCCAAAGGATAACCCTTGGGCAAAAAGTAAATGTCTGTATTAATGGTTATAGCTACTGTGAATAGACTTCTATGACTGCTTTTTTTACTGCATGTGGAAGTGAATAGTCGTCATCATTACTTATGACTAGCCCCTGTTTTACCAGCTCATCAGCATAATACTTCATCCTTCCTGGGGAGGGGTAATCATCAAATAATTCAATAGCATCAACCGGATACAGTTGCTTGGATAAATCATTAAGTACACTAATAGACATAGAATCTTTTTCTGAATAAGGAGCTTCTTTACTCAGTAACTTAACTGCTCTTTTGTAGAGTTCTTCTTCCGAATTGTAAACGCGCCATA
>NZ_JBFRVM010000034.1:0-72555 GCF_041475145.1 Vibrio sp. 10N.222.49.A3 | reverse complement strand
CTTCTGGTGCAGATCAACCGTCTTCCGCTAAAATACCATCGGCATATTGATGCATACGCTCAGACAAATATTTGTAAAAGATAAACCCTAAAATATAATCACGAAATTCATCAGGACTCATGTTGCCACGCAGCGCATTGGCAATGTTCCAAAGCTGTTTCTCTAATGCTTTTTTGTGTTGTTCAACCATTTAACTATTTACCCTTCAAAAAATTCTTCGTCAATTCGTTTAATACTAATTACTTGTTCATCCCGGCTACCAACGTTGTACCGAAGCATCAGTTTTGCTAACTCTTTACCATTGATAAGCACTATGCGCATGCCTAGGTCTTTCGCTGTTTGAGTTGCTGATGAGGTAAACTCTGATGTAGTGATGAAAATACCTTTTTGTGCTTTCTTCAGATTAAGCGCACCAAAGAAGTCTCGGATTTCACCTGCGCCAACGTTATTGCCATCTGCATAACGCTTGGCCTGAATGTAAACCTGATCAACACCAAGTGGGTCTTGATTAATCACGCCATCAACACCGTTATCACCACTTTTCCCAAGGGTATGAGCCATACCCTCATCGCTTCCGCCATAGCCCATAACTAGTAGCAGATCAATTAGCAGCTGCTCAAAGAAGGCTGGAGACACTTTACGTGTTCGAGACAAGATGTCTGACGCTAACGCGTCGTTAATCTGTTTGTAAGCAGCCCTTAGTACTTCATCTGGAGTCGCATCATTATCAGACACAGTTGTATCTTCGACTCTGTCTGAGTCACCGTTCTTTTGTTTAGTGAACGCATTGAAGTCGTCAAAACGTTTAAGGTATTGGTTATTAATCTCGCCGCCACTGTTTAGAGCTTCTTTCCCCAAATCTGTTATCACGAAATGACCACGCCTTGTGGAATCTAAAAGCCCAACTTTGGCTAAATAAGTTTTGGCCCATCCAACTCGGTTGGTAAATGCAGCTTGTCGCCCACTAGGTAGAAGCTCTGTTCTCTCGTCTTCAGACAGATTGATTTGCTCAGCTAGCAAGTCTATGACGTTGCTAAGCTTAACTTCTTCATTTTTGGCAGCCTCTAACACTGGCTTCATTAGCTATTGATAACTTGGAAGCATCTAAGCACCTGCGTTTTGTTGTTCAATCCAAGCTTCTAAGTCTTCACGCTTAAAACGCTAAGAGCCACCGATTTTAAAGCCTGGTAGCTTGCCTTCACTGGCAAGCCTATAAGCTGTTTTTTCTGCAAGTTTCAGATATTCTGCCAGCTCTTTTAAGGTCAAAATTTGGTCAGTCATTTCAGCGTGTTAGCTCTCGATAGTTTTGTCGAAAATTCTAATAGTGAGAGAATATGAGAAAATCGGGGAATCTACAATGATCTCCATTCCATTATGCAGTCTAACGCTTTATTAATAACCACTTTGAGCACAGCTCGCCCACCACATTTTCGAAATGATTAAACTTCCATCCGCTCAAGGTCATCGAGCTCTTCTTGAGCATTTCTTGATAGCATAAGTGAGTTCTTTTTTACTCGATTAACTATGACTTCCGGTAGCTCACTTAAAAGCGCCTTCCTTTGCAGTAAATCGAAGGTAGTCTTAAATGCTTTAGCAAATTCATTTGAGAGTTTTATCATTACATCTAATCTTTCGAATTTCTGCTCATAATCAAACTTTAACTCCTTACATTGACGATCTATTGACTTGAGCTCATTCATTCGTTGATTGATCGTTTGTCGGTAGTCAGAACGAGCTAGACAGAAATCTCTCACCTCAACAAGGTTATTCGCATAAGTGTCGACAAGATCAGCTTCTATCAATTTTTCTTTTACCTGCTTTGTCAGTTGGGTAACTTCATCGGTCAGAATGTTTCTTTGTTCAAGAAGTGGAGCCAATGATTCTCGCAACTCATGCCCTTGCTGGTCCAAAGCCTCTTTCTTACGTAAACCTAAAGACTCAATTTCATCACACAGAAAGAATTTTTCGTGTTCCAAAACCTTTAACTCTTGATCTAGTTTTTTATGTGCTCGTTGTCTTTCTTCCATCGCCACGATTTCACTTTGAAATCGTCGACTCAATTCATCCGCAAGTTGCTGTTCAAACTCCTCTCTCTTTTTTCTCAACTCCAGATTCCATTCTCGTTGTAACTCCCCTTTTAACTGAAGAAGCACGGCTTGGTTTTGTTCCTCAAGTTGCTTAAGCCTCGATGTAACCTTCTCTTCTATCTCATATTCAATCTGGGCATGTCGCGCCTGAGCAGAATCTAACAAGGTTTGATGGGATGCTATCGCTTTCTCCAATTCAGCAAGAATCTCATCCTGAGCACCTTTGCGAAGTTTCATTTTCTCTAAGCGATCTTCATACTTTTTCTGATGTACTTCGATACGCTCTTCTAACGTTTTCTCTACTTTGTCTTGCTTTATTTCTTGCTCTTCAAGTTTCTTTTCTGAACGCTTCAAGACTTCAATTTGTTTTCTAACTTTTTCGTGTTTCTGCGCTGTACTTTTTGCTATTTCATCAAGGTAATCATTACAAGCATTGAGCGACTGCGTTCGCACTAAACAGTGCTCTAAAGAGTCGAACTGGTCTAGATAACCACACTCAGAGACATCTATCTCAATGACATTCTTATCATGACTCCGGCAATACCAAACTTTATCGTCATCGCATTTATGCTTATTAGCTATCTCAATCCAATACTGTTCGCTTCCGACCGTCGCCACTAAATCCGGCCTTCTCCCATCCATATAGACTTCAATTTTCACGTCAGAGACTTGTAGTTCTGCGCAAGCATCTGGGGTAACCCATCCCGCCTCAAGCGGTATAGGTATCTTCCCGGCTTTTGCAAAATACTCTTTGGCAGTTAAATGAAGTTGCGTCTCGTACGCCAAAACACATGCTTCGTCAAAATAGTGAGAAAAGTGCCAAGCTTTCTTTTGTCCCTTATTCGCAACTAATTTAGCTCCACAGCAAGCGCATACAACATTGGCTTGAAGACCACGATCGACGTCCTCAATTGATACCGACTCTTTGGTGTCTTGATATACCGCTCTTGTGATGTGAATTTCACTCATGGTTTTCTCCTCAACTGCCCTTGACGTAATACTAACCAAAAAAATAATATGACGTTATTAGCTACACGTAAATACTGATTACACATACACGTCGCATAACTAGACAGGAATTAGATAATGAGTAAATGGCCAATAAGATGGGACCTTTTGTTTCGATACAGAATGATAGAGGTCATTGCGCTGTGGGAAGGTCGGCTAACAACCAACCATTTGATTAAAAGCTTCGGTATTGGTAGACAGCAAGCGTCGAAAGATATCAATACTTACCTGGTAGAAATTGCGCCTGACAACCTTGTCTACGATAAACAGTTAAAAGGCTACAAACCCAGTGATAGCTTCATTCCAAAGCTAACGAGCGGTCATGCTGATGAATACTTACACATCCTATCTCGAAGTGAAGATATGACTGTGACTTTCAACGAGCTTGATATGGGCTTTGAAAATACGACGATGGTTCGCCCAGTGACACGCAACATTACTCCCGAAATTTTACGACCATTAGTCCAAGCAATCAGAGAAAAAAAACGTGTCGATTTAAGCTACACATCACTGACAAATGGTGAGGGAGTAGAACGAATCATCTCTCCACATACGCTCGTTTGTACACCACTACGCTGGCATGTTCGAGCTTATTGCGAGCACTCAGAAGGCTATCGAGATTTCGTGCTGAGCAGAATTCGAGGTGTTCCAACTCTTGAGACAAAAAAAATAAAAGGGAAAGAACAAGATGAGCTTTGGAACACTCACCTCTCTATTAAGTTAATCCCCGACTCAAGATTAACCGAAGCCCAGGCCAAAGTGATTGCACACGACTACGGTATGGAAAAAGGCATCCTGGCAATATCGACGAACGCAGCATTGGTTCGCTATGTTCTAGATGCTTATAATATCGATATTAATGTGTTGAATTCGAACCCTAAAGGACAACAGATCATCTTAGGGAATTTTGAAGAGCTGAGGCCGTATTTGGTTTTTTAGGTGCGCGTGAATACTTTAAAAAGCATACAACGCACCTTTGTAGTCCAGCATAAAACTAAATCGACTCATCTGCACTCTTGATTTGTTGCTGAGAAATTCTCCGATAATCACTGTACCATTCCACGAAAGCTGTAACGCCTTCGTGGAATGGTACTTGTGGCCTAAAACCAATCTCATCAAAAATCTCTTTTACATCAGAGTATGTTGTATTCACTTCCCCTACCTGCATTGGCTTCAATTGCCTTATCGCAGATACTCCCAGTTGACATTCCAACAAATCAATCATTTTTGTGAGTTTAACTGGAGCCCCGCTACCAACATTAAAAATCTGATATGGCGCCGAGCTTTGCGCAATAGTCTCGTGAGCTTTTAACCATTCATGGTTTTTCTTGGGAATATTCTTTGTTACTCGAACTACTGCTTCTACAACGTCATCGATGTAAGTAAAGTCCCGATAAAGTTCCCCGTTATTGAAAACATCGATCGGCCTTTTTTCAATCATTGCCTCTGTAAACTTATAGAACGCCATATCAGGTCGACTCCAGGGACCGTAAACGCTGAAAAAACGCAGTCCTGTCGTTGGTAACCCATACATTTGAGAGTAGCTATGAGCCATTAACTCATTTGCCTTTTTAGTTGCAGCATAAAGAGAAACTGGGTGATCCACATTGTCATTCGCTGAAAATGGAATTTTATCGTTCAATCCATACACTGAGCTCGATGACGCATACACCAGGTGTTTAATTTTAAAACCTCGACATGCCTCTAGGACTGAAAGAAAACCCATTAAGTTGCTCTGTCCATAGACCATAGGATCTTCCGAAGAGTAACGTACGCCAGCCTGCCCAGCTAAGTGAATCACGCACTCAAATTGCTCTTCATCAAATAAACGAGTTAATTCATCTGAGTTTTCGACACTCATGCAGTGAAATTCGAACCCTACATCTCCAATCCATTCCAACCTCGCTTTTTTAAGGCCAACATCGTAATAGTCATTGAGGTTATCAATGCCGACCACATCGTATCCATCAGCACAAAGCCTGCGACAAATATGGCTACCGATAAAACCGGCGGCACCCGTTACAAGTGTTTTCATAGCCTTCCTGTAATTGAAAAAAACGCATAGATAATGCAAATGTTGATCAAATGCTCATAAATGTCAGTCAGTTACATCACATACTCATCAATTTGCTTATTATAATCAAATCAATCATCAATCAAAGTCTCAATAATGAATAATGTCATTGTGCTGATCGCTACAACGCCCAGGCTTTCACTACTTTCTGAGCATGCGCTTCCTTCAGTCATCAATCAAACATGCCAACCTAAAGCCGTTGTGCTCGTATCAGATACACGCTCACTAGATCGGAATGAAGTAGAGAACCTGCGTTCTGAACTCAAAAGTATTCCGCTGCGTGTATTAGTCAATTCACGTGCATCCGGCGCCGCTGGCAGTTGGAATACCGGTATCAACTATATCTCTTATAACTTTCCAAATAGCTATATCGCTATCATCGATGATGATGATGTTTGGCAGCCTGAGCATCTATCTTCTTGCCTGCTTAGCAGCGATGACGGAAAAGCAGATATCGTTCTGTCTGGTATCAATGTGAAGATTGATCACAAAACAGTCGCTACCAATATTCCCATAGATCTTGAGGTTAAAGACTTTCTAGTTGGTAACCCCGGATGGCAAGGCTCAAATACCTTTATTAAGACCGAACTTGCTACCAAAGTTGGTGGTTTCACTGACGGCTTAACTAGTGGAAATGATAAAGATTTTGCAATTCGAATTTTGGAGTCCGGATTAGTCACCATTCGCTATACCAATATGGCGACCGTAGATTGGATTTGCAATCAAACACCCGATGCCCTTTCTGCCCCTGGCTCAAAACAGAAACTGCGCGGGTGCGCGCAGTTTCTAAAACTTCACGGAGAGAAAATGTCACAAAGTGAAATAGATATCTATTTCGAACGCGCCGCTGCGCTATTTGCACTTTCCAAGAACGATATATTAGACGAAATTAAACTTCTGGAGAGTTTCAATGGCTAACTTTCATCCACGCGCTCCTATTAAATACACTAAGATCTTGTGCGACCGAAACTTACGAGTTGCGCACACTTCGGCATCAGAATTTGACACTGCTGAAGTGGTAGTCGCGATTACCCACAAAAACCAACCGCAAGGCCTCATCCGCGCTCTTGACAGCGCACTTAAACAGTCTCTTACTCAAAAGCAGATTGCACGCATCGTTGTACTGGATGATAGCTCTGACATAAGTTGGGCATCGGAAGCAAGTGCTTTACTTCACCACCCAGCTGTTACCCTCTTGCAAGCAGAGTGCGGTTCGCCAGCTAGGGCACGCAACCTTCTCTTAGACTGGGCAGATACACAGCCATGTATACAATGGGTTGCGAGATTAGACGCTGACGATGAACTGTTTGCTAAAGATAGCCTGCATGGGCTTTGGAAGGCTGTTCGCGATACAGATAAAGTAGCGGCTCTGGGAAGCAACAAGCTGAGAAAAGGAGGGGTGATTCTCCAAAATGACAATATCGCAAATCCAAACGAGCTCTGTAATCATCTAAGTTTAGCGGGATTTATCGATAATTTTGCTTCTGCCAAGCAACAACGAGAGCTTCCTTCATGCAACCTATTACTGAAGAATAATCTAGGTATCAGGTACCCAAACATCAGAAGCGCAGAAGACCACTGGTTGGTCACTAAACTATTAATGCTAAATCCTTCCAAGGTAGCCGTTTGTTCTTATCCTATTTATGCCATCTACTCTCTTGATGGAGAAGATACAAAGACAAATAAGTCTAACGAAATTTGGCAAGATCAGAGAAATAGGCTTGCCTATGTTGCAAGAACATGGAGCACTCTATTGTCTACCAATCGCCATCTGTTAGGTGTTGGTATGGAGGGGGCGGTTTGGCTACAGCATAATCAAGTGGTTAAGGAGTTCTACCCTTGGGCTATTTCAGATACCGAAGTCCGAAGCCTGCGAACCTTACTCGCCGAAAAAGACCTTCCTATTTCTACGGTAACTTGGAGAAAGTGTGATGGTCTTTGGCAGTACAGCACCTCCTTCCAAAATAATGCATTAACTAATGAGAAGCTTTCCGAAAAATCCATTGTAGATTACCTCAAAAAACTCTATCACGCTGGAGTTTGCACTCTCAACATCAAGCGGGATAACTTAATTGTCACTCCACAAGGAGACCTGGAATACATTGATGTCGGAAAGGACCTACAGCCTCTCACGTCCTCACGCTTTCGGGATATGTGTGCCCGCCTTTATTCTATTGGAATATTGGCGAATACTGACGAAGAAGTCGTACGTAGGCTAAGCTGGCGAAGACAAGATGATGCGTTGATGAGCCTTCCTGGATTCGAGCAGTTCTACCGCAAGTTAATCACTGAACTTCATCCACAATGCGTCGAACCTTGCCGTAACCTAACACCGACGGTCTCGTGTAAGAGTGAATCTGTAACTCTAATGATCAAAGCCTGTGCGCAAGATGCTAAAGTACTTAGTGACCAAGTACTGCATATCGTTACGCAGCTTCGCTACCCAGTTGATTTCGCACAAATAATTCTTCTGATTGATCCTCATGAGGGGAAATTTTTACGCCAGTATTCGAATCCAAACCTAGCCTCCGTTATTGAACAAGCCGAGAGGCTGAGAGACAATGGACTAATTGACTCCGTGCTAGTTTCCCCTTCAAGCGCAAAAACCATAAATACAACGTATGAAAAATGGTTTGCACAGTCTAAGTGCGGAGAAACACATACCTGTCAAAATGCTCCCTTGTTCCCTCAGATCTGGGGATTTGACCAAGTTACGACTCGATATGTACTGCAGTGCGATTTAGACGTGCTTATTGGTCGCCGCAATTGGCACCATGATTATATCGCCGACATGATTTACGCTTGTGAGCCTGAGGATGTACTTGCTGTTGGCTTTAATATTCCCAAAAGCAGCTCTAATTTTAATCCTTATAAAGGAGCTCCGGGTGAATTTGCTCCTGAGGTCCGTTTCGGACTCTTGGATCTCGGTAGGACTCGCCTTCAACTGCCAATTGATAATCCCTTGGACAGAGGCAGATTCACTTTAACCTGGCATCGTGCACTACAACAAGCAATGAAATGTAAAGGGCTTCGCGCTGTACGTGGTGGGGATCCACAAAGTTACTACGTCCATCCTCGAAATGAACACAAACACCTTCCTGAACTTTCATTGGCAAGGGACTTGATCTCTCAGGGAATCGAACCGACGAAGCAGCATGAGGAATTTGATTGGGTACCCGGCAATCATTGGCAATATGAACAAAGGCATGAAGCAATCGTTTTTTTATTAAAAGGTAGGTATACCGACCACGCTCTACTAAAACGTTGCCTAGACTCATTGCGTAACCAGACAAATCAAAGCTTTGGTATTATCGTGATTGACGACGCAAGTGGCTCCGCTCATAACTGGTGTTATCCAATGTTGTTGGATGAGCTTCAGGCTAAAACCACACTGGTAAGACGCAGTTCTAACACTGGGAGAATGCCAAACTTCATATTGGCAATAAAAGAGATCTGCCAAGATCCTAACTCTTTGGTTGTAGTGTTAGACCAAGATGACTGCTTAATGCAACCCAGCGTTGTTGATGCTTTGTATGCAGCCAGAAAACAGGGTGCGGACTTAGTTCAGATGCCTATGTTTCGTCCTAATAAACCACTGCATTTATACCAGCCTGATTACCGCAATCCTCGACTTGCTGCCGGTGCAAATGTATGGAGCCACCTAAGGGGATTCACCAAAGCGTTGTTTGAACAAGTCCCCGAGGAATATTACAAACATAAAGACAGCTCTGAGTGGTTCGATTCGGCTACAGATTATTTAACCATGTTACCTATGACGGAACTCGCAAAAGCTCCTATTTACCTAGACACAGGCTACACCTATTGGCACATGCGTAAAAAGCTAGGCCGAGATCAAAAAGAGCACAATAACCAAATGGTTCAAGAAATTATGTCTATGCCTTCACTTTCTCGGAGAGAAGAAGAGCTTGTTGAGCCAAAGCCAGATTTTTTTGAAGACGGTTTACCTCACTAGACAATTCGTTGTCGTAGAGCCACCAGTTTGGGGAGATGATACACCTCCCCCTTAAAACAAAAAATAGTGATTCTAAGGTCTTTAAGATCGAAGAATCAATGTGCTCCAACCATGCTATAGGCTTAACCTCGGATAGCCCTTTCAATAATTGAGTCGCTTCTTCTTTTGATAAACTTGGCAACGACTGAAGCTTGGAGCAATGTCGAGTGATTGTTACGTCATCTACTTTGAAATGACGTGCTAGCTTCACTTCATAGCCAGGCCAATTTAATTTATCCATCCAGCCAGAGGCGAGACGCCGTTCTCCCAGCCAGTTATGATATGCCGCTGGCAGCGCTTTCCGTTGATTATAATCTAGGGGTCTCTCTAGTGAAGGCAGTAAATTCATCCTACTAACATTTATTGTGACACCAAGTTCAAGCATTGTTTTGAGAGTGAGCAGACCAATTGAAGGTTTACATCCCAATAGGTCCTCCAATTCCTTCCCATATACTTCTAGCTTTTCACAAAACAATTTGCTCGGTACTTCGCCTTGAACAAGAACGCCTGCCGTGATGCCTGCCAACTTACTATTAGTCACCACCAAATCAGCGCTTGAAGCAGTGGTTAATGGTTGATTAAATCGGATAACTTTCTCATGTTTTTTGATGACTAAGTCCCCTGGACCATTGCCAACAATATGCCATTCATCCACTTTCTATACCTTTTGCAATCAAGCCAGAACTAACGCTTTTTGTTGCTTTCCCACTCTTGATAAATCTTCTTCCATGTTGCTGAAGTGCGCTGCTCAAATATTCTAGGACGTAGTTTTGGTGGAACATAATGCCCATCTCGAAATCGTCCACATAAGCCACAATTACGCCTCATTAGATCACGCATTTCATCATCACTGAATGGTAAACGCTGCCGCCCACCTTTTATGTTTAATACTCGGTCAATACCACCAGCAACCGCACAAGGGTAATAACCCTGAGGCGTAAGACCTAAACCGCAAGTCTTTGCGATATCACAGCCGTTCGAGAAATCACTAAACTTGTGGTACCAACTATCAACAGGAGCTAAGTTAAATGGGCCAAAGTCTGGTTGAACAGAATCCGTTTTCGCTGAGTTTTCAATACACAACCATTCTGGAAGCATTGATATCACTTTATTGACGCGACGACCATAGCCGTTAGTCACAAGCTGAATAGTCAGAGCAGGATGAGCTAGCTTTAGGCGATACAACTCCGAAAGGATCTCGCTGAACTGAGGATGTAGCGTTGGCTCTCCACCTAACACACGTATTTTTCGCCAGTGCTTATTATGGCTCAGAGTATCGTCAACAAACTGGGTTATTTCATCGAGTCCAATATGTGTTTTCGATGGGGCTTGGGCTGAAGAGCGATTACAGTTATTACACTTCAAGTTACACTGGTAGGTGATATCTATTTCAATCAAGTCATCAGCAACCTGATATTGGTAACCCATCAATCTAGTGACGGGCTTCTGCACGCGGAACCATCGCCAAAAAGCTTTTAGCTTGAATCCAAACCTGACAATATGAAACCATTTCTTTGGATATTCATATGAGTACTTAAATGGTTCTTCGTTACGACTCTTTGTCACAGCATCTCCTTGTCAAAAAAGATCCAGACCTTGTTATTAGCCTAAGAATAAGATTACTCGGATGATATACAGCACCTTTGCATATTACGAGTACTCGATGAGTCAATGTAAACAAGTGTGATATACAACTAGATAAATATATTCTCCATAGTAGATAAAAATAGGTAACGGATTCTATTCAATTATCGTCCTCCAATTATGTCCGCCATCCACTCATCCACTTCCTTTTCTACCCAAGCAACCGCTCGCTCTCCCAAGTTAATCGACTTCGGAAACTCATCATCATTCATTTTGCGGTAAATCGCTGAACGGCTAAGGGCGGTCTTTTGCATTACTTCTTTTAGTTTTAAAAATCTCATTGGGTGTTCTCCTTGTTATTCGTCATAACAGGAGTCCGCCATTAAATTTTTACCCAGAACGTCCAATCAAAGCTCAGTATGTGCCACTCAGTTTTACTTCCGATCAAATCCCTTCATTCAAAAACCTTTCAGATATATGTCATCAAAGTGAATAGGAACCATCGCTCACTTAAAGGAGGCATACCATGCCAAGACACAACTACCCTACTCACCAGCCATCGAGCTTAAATGAGCTGCTTGAAACGGCAGCTGAGGCTCTTGCACAAAAGTACAAGCGCGAAGGGACATTCTCTAACCCGAATAATGTAAAGGAGTATTTAAAGCTCAAGCTCGGATCATACGACCGAGAAGTATTTGCTCTCATGCTGCTCGATAACCAACACCAGCTGATACGATTTGAAGAGCTGTTCTTTGGCACTATCGATGCGGCGAGCGTTTACCCCAGAGAAGTAGTAAAGGCTGCCCTCTATGCCAATGCTGGAGCGGTGATCTTTGCTCATAACCATCCTAGTGGAGATCCTGAGCCATCGCGGGCTGATAGGCGCATTACGACCAGGTTGATCGATGCCTTGTCACTGATTGATGTTCGTGTACTTGACCATATTGTGGTCGGTGAAGACTGCGTCTCTTTTGCCGAAAGGAGTTGGATATGAACAGTGTTATTGCCCGTTACGAATGTATTTCCCTTTTACCTGAGTTACAGGGATACCTCACTACTGTAATGAGTGTGGCGTCAATTCCAGAGCATGTAGAACGTGTCGCTCTCAACTTTCGCCATAATGCCTATCGACCTAACAAAACAGGTCCTCACCCTGTTGAAGTTCATTTATTCAGAGAGCCGTCAAGTGAGGTATGGAAGGTCGCAACCATGACTAGCTTTGCGTTTCCAAGTAAAACCAGCAATGAGTTAGACGTCGAGCTTTACTTTAATTTCAATCACCAGTGGTTTTATCAACCAGATATTGAGCGGTGCGATCTTAATAAACCTGAAGTCATTGACCTGTTTCAATCATGGCAGCGTTCGTTGGTAAAAGCTTTTCGCAATGGTGGTTTTGATTCCTTCGCAGCAACCGCCATCTAACACTCCCCCCAATCAATACATTAATCCTTCAATCATCCATTACTTTCAAAGCGCTGTAAGAAGGCGCCTAGGAGCCCCTATGCCTGTTAAAACATTAACCTCAATAAACGTTACCCCAACCTGCTTGCCATTATCTAAGGCTTTCCATCGCTGCCTAAGCCAAGTGCTTGATCAACATCGGGATAAGCAAGGTAATCACATAACGATCAACTTTCGAGACAAAAGCTACAATGCTGAAAATGGTGGTTTTCATCCCGTTGAAATTGCGCTGAACAAAACAGATGAGAATCACTTCTCGATCCTGTACATCACTGACTTTAGTTATTGCGGAGGTCCCTACCCAGAATTAGAAAGAGATCTAGATTTTGATATCGGCAATGGAATGGCATTTTCTCGTTACGGAGGATGGCAGAACATTCGCCAATCTTCTGTGAAAGAGTTGTATAAATTGTGGCAAAGCAACTTTGTCGACTATGTCAACATGGACGCCTACGACGAAATCGAAGTCAGTAACGACTAAGACTCCCTTAATCCCTTTATTCATCCATCACTTCAACAAGCCAATCTAGAACCGCGTTCAACAAGCAACATTGATTAGCACAAATGAGTACTGATACCGCTGCTTCCCATATTACTAAAACGAGAAGCTTGAAACCCTTGCTACATAAGGGTTTAGCGGTATCGGCCTCTCTGTGCTTCCCAAAACACCCCTCTACAGACAAAAAAGGAAGCAGGCTATGGCTGAGGTCCACGCGATCAAAGACGACGACACAATACGCCTAATTGGCCACTTACTGACCATTCGTTGTAATCCGCAAATGGCTGACGTTTGGCATATAGGGTTAAACCTGGCACTACGAATATCCGACCTACTCTCTATCCGCTTTGAAAACATTAATGATAACCGACTCATTATTCGTGAAAGCAAAACAGGCAAGCTGGCAAACATCCAGTTAAACACTAAAGCACGGGAGCACATTGCCAAAGTACAAGAGAAGCACCCTGACCATGTTTACCTCTTTCAATCACATCGATGTCAGCAACTAAAACATAAACCGCCGCAGCCGATCTCTCGGCGTGCGGTGTCTATGGCCTTTCAACAAGTAGGGCAAGAACTCAAGCTTGCGTTGGGTACTCACTCCATGCGCAAAACACGAGGTTACTTCCTCTACCTGTCCACTAAAGATATCGGTCGCGTGATGAAGATGCTACGCCACACCTCAGAGGGCGTGACGCTTCGTTATATCGGTATCACTCAAGATGAAGTCGACAAAGACTTCGTATCACTCGAACTGTAACTAAGAGAGGTTTCTATCATGGAACATTTACAACCTGGCGATCATCTGGTGGTGAACGTTGATGTACTGGGGATTACTGAGCACCATGGCTTATACATCGGAAATGACGAAGTAATTCATCTTTGCGCTCAAGCTAAGCAAGTCATACTCAGTTGCTTAGCTACGTTTTCTGACGATAAAGAAATCAGAGTGAAGCGTCGCGCACCCTATCCACAAGATGCCATTGATTACGCAAAACAGCAGGTAGGCAAACCTGGTTATGATGTAGCTACGAACAATTGTGAGCACTTCGTCAATCGCTGCATTGAACAGCGACATACGTCTAACCAAGTGAGTAGCAGCGGTCATGTCATCGTTCATGTGGCAGCTAGGCAAGGTTTACTCGGTCAATCAGTTAAACAATTTGCCAAAGGCCCGCTAGGCACCATCGCTATCGCCTCTACAGGGGCCAAGTATGCTGGTGAATATATTGGCTTGCCTGATAGTGTAAACACCGTTATCGGGGCTCCTGGGGATCTTGTCGCTAAACCTATTGAGGCTGCATACAAGGGTACCGTTGATACTCTAAACAATACTTACGACAAACTGAGTGATGGTGAAATCATCGGTGCCACTGGCGAGCTGATAACGGGCACAGTAGCGACTGCGGTTGATGTCGTCTTTGCACCCATTGAAGTGGTAGGTATCACCTTGAGTGCGATTAAGTCATGGTTTGATTAATATACTGGAGGGCTAAATACCCTCCATTCATCACTACCGATAACTGGTACTAAAATTACGACGCCCTTCACCGTAATGTTTGGTCTCTTTTTTTGCTAGATAGCTTAGCCGATAAAACAAGTTCTCATATTGGCACGTGAACTCAGGTTTACTTTGATGTAAATAGTACCCGCCATTTTTGGTAAAATGCACCAACCCATCAGTATTGTGATAATCCATACCTAGCGCACTAGCCCAAGCTTCACGAATCATTCCTGCCAAAGTACCTCTCCTCTCCCAGTCACCTAGCTTATGAAATTTCTCTTTGTTAAAAAACAAGACCATGTGGTAATGATCGTTTGCTGATGTATCTCGTTCTCTACACCAAATAAACCGAACTATTGTAGGACGTACCCTTTGTTTAGCTTTGTCGTACCTGTGGTCCATTGCTTTAATTTTTGCTTTAAGCGATTCAGTAAACAGTGAGATTGCACGATCTCTAGATCGACATTGGTTGACGATCTCATCTCGACTCAAACAGTCAAGCTCTTGAGGAGCTTGTGGCATCTTAAGATCAATCCGTACTGCATAGACGCGTTTGTACTCATCACATGCGTGATTCAATGTATCAATTATTTTATCTAAGTATCTTTCATTGTAGTCATTTAAGTTGCCAAGAATGGTCAACCCTTTGAAGTAGTTGTTGTTCATTTTTACTTACCTATGGTTGGTTATCATAAGTAAGATCTGTTGTATTTATTTACTGGGTTATCAGGTGACCATACTAAGGTATGTTCACTAAGAGAGAGGTATGTATATAACTATACCGACATCGTTTAGGTGTTCCCGCCTCGTAATTCCCTCTTCTATAGCAACAGCAAAAACTCACCTCAAAAGTAGCTTATTTTGGTCTGGCGTTATTGGATGAATTCATCGACGTTACTTCAAAGGCTAACCAATCACCTTGTCCCGTTAATTGTGTTTCACAAGCCAATTAAGCAACACCAAGACAATGATAAATGCACATATCCCCAAAAAAACAGCCACTACCTCAATAGAAACAAGTATTCGCGTCACAAAAGGCAACAAAAAAGACCCAAAAATAAACTAAATAATACGTAATTTATAGTAAAAAAGACACATAAATAACATAATAAACTTAGGGCAAGTCAATAAAAACGAATGGAATAGTCATGAAGAAAGAACCGCTTTTCAAAGCTAGAAGCAAGGATGAGAGCGATTTTTATGTTGCTGAAGTAGCCAGGTTAGTTCGAGATAGAGACTCTCACTCATCGATACAGAATGGTAGTTTAATTGATGCGGAAAACTCATTGCTAACCCATTTTAATGAGACTGAAGCGAGGCAGCATGCAAAGCTTTTATCGCTCATTTATCAAGAGAAAATCAACCCTAGTGACGATGTTTTGGACTGGATTAACTCACCTAGAATTTCAGGCTTTTGTATTATGACGCTTTTGAATAGACCTGAATTTCAGAAGCGGTATTTAGACCAGATGAGCATGATTCATTCATCAAGTTTGTCTCAATATACAACTGAGACGACTTCCAAAAAAAACGTAAGAAATGCACGAGATCCATACAACTTCGATGATTTAGAAAAGCTTCCAGGTAGAAAGACGTACGACATAAATGACTACGATAATGACAAGCTAGCACAACAAGATCATAACGAAAATTTAAGGATGGAGGAGCCTCAAAGGAAGGACTTTATACGCATTAAAGATGAAAGCTTTATCAATTCATTATCTACTGGTTTTGATGCCGACACTGTCATTCCTAAAAGCAGCTATGGCTCACATCGTAGTCGCTTCCAAGCCATTCTTAAGGCTTTCTACGATTTAAGTTCAGCTCAAGTAAAGTGCCGTGGTGATAATGATGATTATCGACATTTCAATCTTTCCGAGATTATTTTACGGTTAAAGTTTGACTGGCAACAGGTATTCTTACATGCAAGTCATTCTTGGATTGAACATGACAATGCAGATCAAATAGCATGGCTTCACCACAACCTTCAGGCGAAAGATGCCGAGTTCGAGCTCCCTTGGATCATCACTGACACTGAAAGCCTGCATGATGCACTGCTCACTTATTTAGATTTATCATTCCTACAGCACCCCGAAGATGCCGCTAAAAAAATCGAAACACTGAGAAAGGCATGGGTGAGAAAAAATGGCAATGATAATGCTGAAGAGGCTAAAAGCATTGGCTTAAGCAGTAAATCAAAGGCTCAATTAAAAGAGCTATCAAAACGCAAAAAAAAGAGCGAAAGAACGGTAATAAAAGAACTTATTCAAGAGCAACACTCATCACTAACAGACAACTAATATTCCTAAAGTGGAGGCGGCCCAAAGTCGCTTCATCTTTAACAGGCTCTCAGTTATACGGTATGATTTTGGTTTGAAGCCATGCTTGCACTTCACTTTCAAGCCACGCTTTTCACTTACCCATAATGGCGTAGTTGTTAGGAAAGTCACCGGCTTTAATCAAGTTATAAATACTGTTACGGCAGAGTGTTGTCGTTTCCATAACATCGCGTAAGCGCAGGAAACGCTCACTACGATTCTGAATAATGTCCATCATGTTCTCCTGGTTATTGGTTTATCCAGGAAGATGAAATATATCTGTATCCTCTTTGTTTACAGGCTGCCAAAACTACCACTAGCCGATAAACAATGAGGCTGGTACACGAAAACGCGCTGATAGTGCCTTAATGTGGTTGAGCGTTAGACAGCGCTTTCCGCTTAAGATCATCGATTTGGCACCTATCTCTTCTTTGAAATCACTTAACGTCAACTGGTGCTGATCGATGATAACTCTTAGCATGGCGATGCCTGGCTCAAGCTTATCAATAGTTTGATTAAATTCATTAAACGGCTCCGCTTCTTCATATCTTTCAATCACCGGAAACATCAAGTCGATCACTGGCTGATGAGCATCATAATCTTCGATAAGCACTTCCATCGTGGCAATCAGTTCTTGATATTGTTCTGGTGAAGTAATGCCAGTAATCCAGGGCATAACACTTTGAGCTTTACTGACGGCCTTATCTATCTCTGAAATATTTAACATGCTCTGCCCTTACCTCTTTATTAGACTTCAATCCTGAATTCAAAAGCTTGCTTCATCAATGGCTGCACTTCTACTTTATTTGGCATCCTAAACTCATTGACATGCCTCATTGGCACAACTGTCACAAAGCCCCAAAACTCCAGAAACCGTTTAATAAAACGCGATTCAATCATTGTGCCTAGTAGCTGACTTGGGGACGAGTACTCATCTTCAGGGCATCTCAGCAGTAAGTCAGGGAATGCGGTCATTACCTCTTCAATCAACTGTTCCGTATTGCCATGACTTTGCAAGCGCCACAGCATAAATACCCAGAAGGTTCTTAGATCAATATCGTGCTCCCATCCATCTAGGTAGCCCCAATTGTACTGAGAGGTTGCCGCTTCGAACATAGGGATGAAGAACGCTTGAATGCCGTGTGCTAGGTACTGCTTTTGAGCCGTTTTTTTAACATGATAACGCCCGCTTCGACGATAGATGATACCCGCTATCTCTGCCAGTACCCGGCTGTAATGCAATGCATTAAATTTATCTTCGTTACTGCCTGCATATTCACTGATACTAATATGCCGTTCAAATTGAGATACTGCAAACTCTGGCAATAATTCACTGGCCTGTTTGACGATTATTGTCGGTAAGTTGCCCTTGCTGGTGGCTTTAAATGAGCCATCGTTTTGCATTGCTTCATCCAATATCAATTTTAAGTAACGCATCACCGGGCTGGTCTTAAGATCGTCTGGAGTCTTTATCGTGACCTGTTCCAGTTCCTTGAAAGGTGCATAAAACCAATTACTCATTTGTGTTGGCGAAAGGCCACAAAAGTCAGGATGAGGCCGATCATTAGCCGCCTTCATTTTTTGCTCTGCAACAATATTAAGTTCTTCTATAGACAAGTTAGGGTTCATTGCAGCAACTTGCTCAATATCATCCAGCATTGATGCATGTTGCTTAGATATACTGTTCATGCAGCAACGTTTGTACTTTTTACCGCTGCCACAAGAGCAAGGTTCATTTCGACCTGGTTTCATGTTTTATCTACTCGTCTTATTTTATCTTAATGCTACGCCAACTTAAGAAACGCCATCTCAAACCAGCAATGCCGCATTTTCTTGCTTACGCTCTGCAAGTGTTTTTTCTATCGCTGACACAGTGGTCTTACTCACCCCGTGTTGCTTAGCAAGCTGCCTAAACTGACTAATGGCATCAACTACCTCTTGAATGCATTGCTGTGCTTCCTTCCAATTAGCAAAGCCTGCACTAGCAGCCAGCTTTTGCATCACTTTGAGTGGTGGCGCTTTTCCGTAGCCAGCAAAGGCAGTAGCATGCTCGTTAAAAGGGTGAGGGCTAAACGTTACATCGTAAAATGGTGCGAGTTGCCAGCTTCCATTATCTGCCTGTAAAAAGCCCCAGTTCTTACTGTGATCATCTTGGTTCGCGGCAAATAAGTTAAACATTGCGCGATGAAATTGAAGTTGCCCAGCAGCTGGTGACTTACAGAGTTGACGACTGGCTTTAATAAGGTCGCTGTAGTCTAAGCTCGGGCTTCGAAAATCAGCATCCAATAAGCCGCAGGCACTGTGCATATGTAAACGCCCAGCCTTCTCTTGCGCGGGTAAATAATCGAAACGCTTTAACGCAAGCCATGCTTTAGCACCACTACTTGTAGGTGCTTCGATTAACTGCCACGTCGGTGGCTGACATTTTGCCAACCCAGCCATTTCTAAATAGGCCGCTTCACACAAACCTTCTTCGTGGCCCAAGGCTAAGTTCTTAGAAGTAAACTTAACTAACCATGCTTCATCGCCAGGTTGTACATAGGTGCGGCATTGGGTCGCGTCGCCAGCAGGCATATAAATTTGCGCTTTAGGTCTAGCACCGCCAGAGCTACCGACGGCTACCAAGGTTGCTAACACTTGCTGAGTGCTACCGTCTAACTCATCAGAGAGGGACTGGTCAAACAAGGTTTGGGCTTCAAGGCCAAGTGTTTCCAAATCAATATCTGAACGATTTTCTAATGAGAGCTCTGATACAGGCGTAAAAGACAATGCCCCCATTCCTTGCTGGCCAACAAAAGCCAGCCTATCCATTGCTGTTACTTGTGCTGGCAAAATACCTTGTTGGCGGAATACTCGATCTTGCAACAGCAAACCCCAACCATCGGGAAGACTATCACCAAAAACGCCGTGAATGCCTTGGTGCGGTCCTTTCGGTGCTTGCTGCAATCGCGCATCATCTTGAAGCGTAAAAGGGGATAAATTGCCAAACCTGCTTATATAGTTTTCATCGTACTGAAAGAAAACACCTTGGCGGTTTTGCGCTAATACACCCACCGATACCGTTTCGCCCGTTGTAAGAGTGCGCTCCACATTCAACTTTTGGATGGATTTAAAGCTCATCTTTAAGCACCTCTTCTATACTGGTCGGTAAAGCGGTACGGTCAGACGTTGTTTGTGTCAATTGATAAAGTCTGTCTAGTGAATCCAGCGACTGCCACAAAAGCAGCAGCTGACGAAATGATATTTGTCCGGTGAGTTCAAACTTTTTTATGGTCGAAGCAGGTACACAACTACGCTGGGCCAGTGCCTCTCGCGATAGCTTCGCTTGTTTGCGTAAGCCACGCAGATGAGTAGCAAAAGCTTGGCTTACATCGGTATCATCTAAAAGTGAAAAGTTCATACGCAGCCTTATTGGATACAGTAATGTCTATTATAGCGTTATTTTGTAATTTATGGATACCATAACATCCATATAGATAGGAATGACTATCACGTAACTGGAGAAGGAAACTCAAAGCTGATACTTTGCATCAGGCAAGGGGTTGAGTTAAGGTAATTCATAACCTAATAGGCTCGTATCTAGGAAGTGAACCACTGGTGGTTGAATTGGTGGTTAATAATTGAAAGCGAAGGCTATCGCGTATGCATCCAATTGATTTTTAATGGATTTAATATTTTAGTCTACATTCAGATCCAAAATGGAGAGTTATTCACTCTCCATCACATCACGAATCAACGACTAACTATCCTATCAAGAATCCAGTCTTGAACCTCACTTTCGACCCAAGCGACAGCTCTGTCACCAATAGGCACCTGTGATGGAAACTGCTGTTTTTCTATAGAGCGATACATTCCCGACCTTGATAAGCCAGTCATTACTAGTACTTCATTGAGACGGATTAAGCGAGTGGTTACGTTTGACATATTGACACCTTACAAGTGAGTGGATTTCACTTAAATGACATATGTCTGAAATTATTTAGGTTATATGCACCATAGAAAAGCCGTACCCTATGCCTATGCCCAGCCTTTAAATTCAGTAAAGGCCCTTTGTGACGCCGTAACATGGATTTGCTGAGATCAAATTACATACTTCCTATTAACCCACAACCTTAAGGCTCTTTTTACCACTCATCGACAAGCTCCCCTTTGCAGCTTCTTCAATGTGATCACTCCACCACGCCATGAGAACTTTACGACGTTCAAGGTAATCTGTGCGATTGTATGCGCTTCTTACCTTATCTCTATCCACATGAGAAAGTGCAGCTTCGATAATGTCTGGGTCAAAGTTCTGTTCATTTAGAGTGGTACTGGCCAATGCGCGCAAACCATGAGACGTTTGCCTGCCCTTCATGCCCATTCGTACCAATGCTTTATTTGCTGTCTCTTTGTTGATGTGATTGTTGTTACTTTTGTCTGCTGGGAAAAGAAATTCACTATCCCCCGTGATGAAATCAATCGTCTCTAATAGGTCTAAAGTTTGTTTTGTTAAAGGAATGGTGTGCATTCTTCCCTTTTTCATTCGTTCAGCAGGAATGACCCAAAGCCTCTTTTCTCTGTCAATTTCATCCCAACGTGCTCCAGCCGTTTCAGAGGGCCTTGTCATGGTGTGAAGTTGCCATTCTAGCAAGCAGCGAGTGATGGGTTTAATGGATGCGTAGTTGATTGTCTTGAGGAGCTCTGGAAGTTCATCGGGTGCTAACGACGCTTGGTTGGTTACCTTGGCAGTTTCAAAAGCTTTACCAATACCTGCGAGCTTGTTGTGCTCAATCACACCGGTGTTTACTGCAAAGGTCATTATCTCATTGAGGTTGCGACACAAGCGCCCTACTGTTTCTAATTTACCTTGGTTCGCAATAGGTTTAATGGTTTTAATCGCTTGTGGTGCCGTAATGTCACCAAGGGGGAACTTACCAAGATCGGGCAAGAGGTACTTCTCAATTCGTTGCTTTAACTTTTTAGCCGTTTGCTCTTTGACGCTTGTTTTCTTCACTTCAATCCAATCATCAAATACCAACTGTAACGTATTCGACAATTCTAACTGTTTTTCTTTAAGTGTAGTGTCACGGTGCTCTTTAGGGTCAATATCATCAGCAAGTAGTTCTCTTGCTTCAATAGCTTTAGTTCTTGCTTTAGCTAGTGAGATGTCAGGGTACTTACCCAAGGCTAGGTTCAAGCGCTTTCGTGAAATGGGATGATAATAAGAAAAACGCCATAGCTTTGTTCCTATAGGCTTAATCTTCAATGATAAACCATCACCGTCACCTAAATTATATTCTTTCTCTTTAGGCTTTGCTTGTTTAACTTGAGTTGCCGTTAAAGGCTGTACTTTTTTCGCCATCGTAATCCCCTGAAGTAACCTCGAAATTGCTTAATTCTTAAAAGACTACTTCAGAGATTACTTTAAACGGTGGATTTTACAACATACTATGGAATCTTATGGAACTGTAAAATAGCTAAGCGTCTGATAAAGCAAGGAATTACAGGCACAAAAAAGCCCACACTAGGTGGGCTTTCTTTTTAATTTGGTGCCCGCTACTGGACTCGAACCAGTGACACCTTGCATGTCATGCAAGTACTCTAACCAACTGAGCTAAGCGGGCAATGCTTTGAAACATAACTAGCCGATTTACTAAGTGGCTAACGCTTCAGAACGAGATGGATAATAACGAGTGAATGGGTAGCGTGCAAGGATAAATTTGCACAAAACGGTTCGTTTGCTTTTAAAAACAACAATCAGAATAAATTTTAAACACAAAGCAGATCAATGGCTTGAAGTAGATCACATTTCGCCTCTAGTTCAATAGCTATATACATCTGCCTGTTTCATGTTTTACCCCTCTAATAAAGCATTTTAACTCAAGATATTAGTTAGAATCTTCATCCACATCGAATACAACGTTGTAGTTCTCTGTATACGTACAGTTTGGTTGACGGCTACAAGTGAAAAAGCGTCGGCCTTTGTAATCGCCTTGGCTGGCCAGTTTGATGATCATCGGGCTGCCGCACTTCTTACAGAATCGAACTTCTTTTGATGGCTCGATTAAATCGATGTGTGCTGCCAGTAACCTCTTCAAACGGCTCACTTGGTAGCTGTGTTTAATAGATGCACCAATCAGTGGCAAGCCTGCCGATTTACACACGTGGATCAGTAGCTTTTCTCGATCGGCCTTTCCCTTGTTGAGCTCTTTGCCGTTATCAAGTTCTATGATCACGCGGGGCTCTAACGTTCGCGGGTCGCACACGACAAAATCAAAGTAGCTACGTGAGATTTTGTTGTTGGCGATAAACCAATTCTTCTTGTTGTTCGCCTTAGCAGGAACAAGAACGTTCGACATGCTGACCTTGGCAAACACTTCGCCATGGTTGCCCACCGCGGATTTAAGTGCGTTATAAAATGTCGCCTGTTGCGCCGACATCAACGACCCTTTTTTCTGGTAAGCATGATCTTTGGTGTCGTCATGCTTCACTAGATACTTTTGGATAAAGTAAAAGAACATAACCAGAACAATTACAACGATAAAGATATTAGTCATTTTCCAACACAATCACGTCTGTATAGGGATTAAGAGAGTGGCTAGCGTATGTAGAAAAGCCTCACGTGGCAAGCAAAAGAGCGAGAGTTGCCAACCAGAATCACGGCCTTTGAATGCTGTAATCAACAAGAGGTCGCTCATACGCTAGACACACCTCTCCTATTTGCTAATCAACTCATCAATTACACTCTAGATTGATTTAGATCAATTTACCTAAATTTGTGATCAACTAACCTGAAAAACGTTAGGCAAATGTTAATAAGGAAATTGATATGGAACTCAAACAAGACCCAAGATGTTATACGGACGTATGTGTAGACGGTAAATGGTTCCACTATGACCACTGCGGAACTCGAGCTTATATGTTAAAAGGCGGTGCTTCAGCGGTGATTGAACTAGCAAGAGAACCGGCTACAGAGGGCGAACTGGTTGAAATGCTGCAAGGTGCCGCTAAATAACTCATTTAGAAAATGTTGATATAGATAAACTCGACATATCGCTAAGTAAACCCCACTTCTCACTCAAATTTTGATATTAGCGATCTCAGAGTGTTCCAGAAGCCATTCTTATCTCACGAAGATCAGAATGGCTTTTTGTTTCCAGATTAGCGATTAACTTTCAGCGATGATGACTTGATTCCTACCCGACTCTTTCGCTTGATATAATGCATCATCCGCGGCTTTGAGGTACTTCTTGTAAGTATCTTGATTGAGTTGCTCATGAGCGATACCAATCGACGCTCCTATCGATGTGGTGAGGTCTAAAGAGCCGGAGTGCGTATCAATGGGTGTTTCGGAAATAGCTAAACGGATAACGTTCAACTGTTGCTCAGGATCAATGGAACCAGACAGCAGCATAACAAACTCTTCACCCCCCCAACGAGCCACTACATCATTTGGGAATAAGTGTTGTTTTACTCGCCTTGCGACTTCCACTAAAACCTCATCACCAATATCATGTCCAAAGGTGTCATTAACGCGCTTAAAGTGGTCAAGATCTAGAATGACGAGACTGATTCCAAACCGTGAAGTATTAAATGGCATTGGCTGAGTTAACAACTGCTCTAGATAGCGTCGGTTGTATAAACCCGTTAGCACACACGTTGTAGATTGAGTCACCAGCGCTTTATTTTCACTTTGAATGCTACGAAGCCGAATCGCAAGTAATACAGCACTAATACTGACCATTATGATCAATGCCACCACGATTCTGTTTCTCAGTTGTTCCTTTTGAAGCAGCAACTCGTTGAGGTCTTTTTCTGTATTGAGTAGTTCATTTTCGTTAGCAAGTGTCTGTTTTGCATAGTCTTGTTCTAGCAAGAAAATATCACTCTGCCTTTTATCAAACAATAACGCTTTGTTGCCATGATAATATTGTTTGTAATAACTCAGTGCAGTATCAAGGTCACCCTGAGATTCGTAATATTCAGCCAGTGTTTTTAAGCCTAGTACCTTCCAACTTCTGCTCCCAACCACGTCAAAGATTGCAAGTGCTCGTTCAAGATCATTCAATATGGCGTCATCTTGATCCAGTCCAATGTTAGCTAACGCTCGGTTTAGGTAACACTGCCCGTTTTGAAGCGTGTACTTCTTAATATTCGGCGCTTGAAGACATTGATTAGCCACTTGTAATGCTTTGTTGAAATTGCCCTCTGATAGCAGTACATCACTGTAGGTTCTCAGTAATAAGATTTTGTATCGAGCACTGACTCTTTTGCTATCGAGTGCTTTTGCCTTCTCATAAGCAATTCGGCCATTAGTCACGTCACCACTGCTCAAATGCAGAAATGACTCGTTAATGTAAAGAATGCCAATCGCGTCATCTTCAAGTAAGCCACTTTTAAAGTAGAGTTTTTTTGCTTTCTCGATAATACGCAGGGCTTTAGGCCAATCCTCTAAATAGATATAGAGCAACGCCATGTTCGACATCAGCTTGCTGTTATAAATGTGCGTTGGATACTGCTTGCCAAGTTGCAGCCCTTTATAGAAAAAGTACTGAGCGTCTTGCAAGTCGTTCCGCACGTTATTGATCGCTCCCGCGGTGTTATACGCTTTAACCAATAGCTTGTCGTAACGAATAGATTCAGCAATGCCTATCGCGGACCGAATTTCAATTTCAGCAATTGCGAGTTCGCCTTCCTTTAGGTATTCAATCGCAGATTCGACCAATGATTCTGACTTCAACCACAACATACCTTCATGCTCAGATAACGCTTTTATTTGTTCTACGTAGGCCATCACGGCGTCGGCGTCTCGTTGATGTTGAGCGACATTCGACAAAATCATAAGTCGATAAGCTTGGTATATTGCTTTGTCATTAACGCCAGTGGGCGACCGTAGTAGAACAAGCTGATGTTTTGCAACAGAGGGGTCACTGCGAGATAAACCGAGAATATGAATTAACTTTTTTCCATATTCAGTTTGAGAGAGTTCTTTTTCTGGGGTGTAGACAGAAGTGTTGTCGGCTTGAGGAGAGCTCAAGTCCACATCATTGAGCGGATACAACAAATAAAGCCCGAGTACGGCACTCATTGTTACAACGAGTAGAAACGAACCTAAAACGTTGTTTTTATTCATGTATTAAGACCGTTACAAATTGAATGACCATATCACTGCTGTTTATCTATATTAGAAACTTATTATACCCGAGCCCTACACAGATTAAAATGTTGTCATCCCGACGAACTGAGCAAGGTTATTCTCACTAATTAGAATAATCAGGCAACTTTCTTGATTTAACTCAGATAATCATCTACCTCATTGGCGTTATAGTAATTTTCCTGTTCCTACCTCCGCGGCTTCTTTAGAACAAGCGGAAGCATAATGAGAATTAACAATGACCCAAATTAATGAACAACGTCTTGTAGAACATTTCTGCAATCTAGTGAAAATTGATAGTGAATCTCGTAATGAAAAAGCGATTGCTGAAGCTTTGGCTGAGCAACTTGGTGAACTAGGTTTTGAAGTTCACAAGCTGGCCGTTCCTACAGAAGTGTCTAACGGTTTCAACATCTACGCTCGTCTAGATGGCACTCTTCCAGGCAGCACAGTATTCAGTTGCCACATGGACACAGTAACGCCAGGTATCGGCATTGAGCCAATCATTGAAGACGGCATCATCCGTTCAAAAGGCAACACAATTCTCGGTGGCGACGATAAGTCTGGTATCGCAGCTATCATGGAAGCGGTTCGTTGCATAAAAGCTGAAGGCAAAGCGCACAAAACTATCGAGATTGCGTTCACTGTCTTCGAAGAAGGCGGTCTGTTCGGCTCTTTGAACTTCGATATGTCTTACATTCAATCTGAGCACGCTATCGTACTGGATACAGGCGGCCCAATTGGCACCATCGTAAACGCAGCCCCGGGTCAGCAGAAAATTGTTGCTAAGATCAAAGGCCGCCCTGCTCACGCTGGTTTAGCGCCAGAAGAAGGCATCAGCGCAATTCAAGTTGCTGCAGACGCTATCACTAAGATGAACCTACTTCGTATCGATGAAGAAACGACGGCAAACGTCGGTATTGTTGAAGGCGGTCAAGCGACCAACATCGTAATGCCAGAGCTTAAAGTAGTGGCTGAAGCACGCTCTCTAAACGGCGAAAAGCTAACGGCTCAAGTTGAGCACATGATCTCAACATTCCAAGAGAGTGCAAAACAGTTCGGCGCTGAAGTAGAAATCGAGTCGACTCGTGCTTACGATGCATTCGTTATCGCAGACGATCACCCACACATTCTTTCTATCAAATCCGCATTCGAGAAGCTTGGCGTAACAGCGAACACTAAACGCACTGGCGGCGGTAGCGATGCAAACAACTTCAACGCGAAAGGCCTAACAACAGTTAACCTTTCTACTGGTATGGCGAAAGTTCACACCACTGAAGAGTACATTGCAGTGAAAGACATGGTCGCAATCACTGAGTTTGTTGTGGCTTACGTGACTCAATAGTCTTACTGGTTAACTAGCCGGCCTTATTTGTTAACAAGCCTATCTTAGTCGTTGACGAAATAGAAAATGCCATCTAGTTAACGTCAAAAAGCCGAGTTCACATGTAACGTGTGACTCGGCTTTTTTGTTGTATTAATTTAGACAGAAGTTCTAATCTAAAAACCCCTACGCTTCCAAAACTGCCCTTCATCTTTCGCTACAAGGTCGAATGTCTTATCAGCAATGATGTTGCCTTTTAGCTCGACCGTCATACGCCATTTACCTAGTTTGTTGGATATAGGAGCCCAGATAGTATCGCCTAAGTAAAAATCCCAGTCATTGTTGCCGACGTGCTCTTCACCATCGAACGGCTCGAGTACTTCACCCGTGTCGGTTGTGATGTTCGGGTGATAGATGCAGTAACGGATTTTTTCACCTTTGGCTTTTTTGATATTCAAGATATAGCCAAATTCCACGTCGATTTCAGCATCAACGGTAGTGGTGAACTCTTGGATTTTTGGAAGATCTTTAGATTTGGAATCCCACGTTGTATAGATGCCATAAGATGTCATGTCGACCACAACAGAGCGCTTTGCCATTTCAATCGTTACCTTGGAGTTGTTCTATTAATTTAATTCTAGCTACCATTCAGCCACGTAAGTAGAGGAAGAACGAGGCTATTCTTGCCAATCTTTTGCCATGCGCTTAATCACCGACGGTTCAATGTCGTGAATGCTGCCATATTGCTCTCGGCACACTTCTATAACTAAATCCGCTTTATATTTGAGTGCGAGTTGGCGGTAAGCCTTCATTTCCCACTGCTTAATAAAGGTATTCGACACTACAACGTCTAATCCTTGCTTCAAGCCATCTTCTGCAGTGTTCTGACACCACTCATGCGCTTGCTGCAACTGCCTTGGGTCAAAATTATAGTCGCCTTGCTCATTCACGTAGTACATATCCGCTTCGACATGCAATGCATCGTAGTTTTTTGCTTTTGTCGACTTGCCGGAACCGGGCAACCCTCGAATGAGTATTAACTTCATCTGTCACTTTACAGGCTAATTTTAAAACATGAGTTTATCTTAAATAGTGACGAGTTTCTCTGATAACTGCCGTTGCTCAACATCCGAAAACCGAGTCCTTATACTCGACTCAGATAATCACTGAATACAATGAGACTCCCCTCTACGTCGGTGAATGACTTCTGATAGCAAACACAAATAATTTACAACTATCCATTTTGTATATCGACAAGCGTATCAAACTACTATAGATTTAGATGTATAGACGTCTACATATCTAGCTTAGGGAGAAAGCTTTGCCTATTCGCATTCCAGACCAATTGCCAGCATCTGATGTTCTTCGTGAAGAAAACATCTTTATTATGCCGTTATCAAGAGCATCGACACAGGAAATTCGTCCACTTCGAGTCTTGATCCTCAACCTAATGCCAAAGAAGATTGAAACTGAAACTCAATTCTTACGCCTACTATCCAACAGCCCACTGCAAGTCGATGTAGAGCTGTTGCGTATTGATGACCGACCAAGTAAAAACACGCCGACAGAACACCTTGATAACTTCTACCGTCAATTTGAAATGGTCAAAGGGAGAAACTTTGATGGATTGATCATCACTGGTGCGCCACTTGGCTTGGTTCAATTTGAAGACGTTATCTACTGGGATCATCTAAAAACCATCATGGAATGGGCAAACAAGCATGTGACCTCAACCTTGTATGTGTGTTGGGCTGCTCAAGCTGGCTTAAAGCTCTTGTATGATTTACCAAAGCGAACTCGTAAAGATAAGCTTTCTGGGGTTTACAACCACGAGATACATAACCCGTACCACCCAATTTTACGAGGCTTCGACGATACCTTCTTGGCACCGCACTCTCGCTATGCTGATTTCTCTCAGGAATACTTAGCCGAACATACTGACCTTGATGTTCTTGCGACTTCTGATGTGGCGGGCGTATACCTCGCGGCGACTAAAGATAAGCGAAACGTGTTTGTAACTGGTCACCCTGAATACGATGCTCATACACTTCACAACGAATACATTCGTGATTTGGGTGAAGGCATGGAGCCTGTTATTCCAATTAACTACTACCCGAACAACAATCCAGACAACAAGCCTGTAGCAAGTTGGCGTAGTCATGGACACTTATTGTTTTCAAACTGGCTAAACTACTGTGTTTACCAACAAACGCCTTACGATCTGGATCACTTCAGCGAAGACAACTTCACCAAGGACGACTAAGTTCTTTCTTTCGATTCACAAGCACATAAAGCCGTGCTCCATAGGTTGTTGATAAAACACCAAATGGGAGACGGTTTTTTTTATGGTGTTTGAGTCGCATTCCATAATCGACATAACACTTAAGTGTGTTCAATTTCATATCATAGGTTTGTGTTCAAAAGGAGCTGCACATGCCTAACAAGTCGCTATTACCAAAATCCACCCTGATATTTCATCTCACGCTATTCGTCTCTGTTTCTTTGGTAGGTTGTGTTTCTGTAACCGAAGGTCCACCAAAAATGGCAAGTGATCCAATTGCGATGTCTCAATCACGCATCGAATTAGGTTTGGGCTACATGGGACAAGGTAATATGGTCAAGGCACGTGAAAATCTAGAGCTCGCTATCAAACACGCTCCTAGCTATTACCGCGCCCAACTTTCGATGGCACATTATTACGAGCAAGTTGGCGAAGTAGATGAAGCAAGAACGACTTACCGCAAAGCACTCAGTCTAGATTCAAGAAACGGCAATGTATTGAATAACTACGGTACGTTCTTGTGTAAACAAGGCGAATACGAGCAAGCTGATAAATATTTCAATCGCGCTATTGACCAACCCTACTACTACCTTGTCTCTGCAAGTTATGAGAATGCGGCATTCTGCGCGTTTAAGGCTGGTAATACCGACCAAGCAAAATACTACTTCACACGAGCGATTGACCACGATCCAAATCGCGTAAAATCGATACTACAGCTATCAAAAATTGAAGTGAGTGACGCCGATTACAACGACGCTAGGCTTCGTTTATTCAAGTTCCACCAGCGTTATGGCTACCAAATTCCATCGCTTAAAATCTTGGTCGATCTCGAAAACAAAGCAGGTAACAGTGCTCTAGAGAAGAAATATCAGAGTAAGTTAGATGAGTTACTTTCTGCTTAGCGCATATGAAAAACACAAAAAACGGGCTTGTTGCGTTAACAACAAGCCCGTACGTAATTTCAACTTAATGTCTTAACACAGTGCTGCCGCTATTTTAGCGCGATCCACTCTTGTCTTTGCTCGTCGTCCATAAAGGTCCATGCGATAAAGCGACTCACCTTCTGGCCTTGCGACATCTCAACCACTTTTACTTGTTTAGCTCTTAGCTTACCCAGCTCTGAACGAACCATATCGACGTTATCTTTCTTAGAAATCAATGTCGTGAACCACAATACTTGAGTAGCAAAAAGTTGGCTCTCTCTCGCCATTTTCATAATGAAAGTAGCTTCGCCACCCGGACACCAAAGTTCAGATTTTTGGCCACCAAAGTTTAAGGTTGGTTTCTCTTGCTTAATCGATTGGGCTGGCTTCTTATTCATCTCGGGCTTGAATGACTTGCCCGCTTTCTTAGCTCGGTTTGCCGCTAAGTTATCCAATTTACGTTGTGATCCCTTTTCCGCCTCTTCTAGAGAACTATGGAATGGAGGGTTACAAATAGTGACATCGTAACGTTCATTATCCTTAATCACGCCCTTAAAGATAGATTCAGAGTCCGCTTGCAGGCGAGCTCGGATCTTACCTTTTAGATTAGGGTTACTTTCCGCAATGAAGTTCGCTGTTTTGATGGAGACTGAATCGACGTCCGTACCCGTACAGCGCCACTTATACTCTGTCGCGCCAATGATTGGGTAAATACAGTTTGCACCAACACCGATATCTAATGCTTTCACAGAGGCATGATTATAAGGTTCACCTTGTCCATCGCTATTTAAGATGTCTGCCACTCTGTGGATATAATCTGCACGGCCAGGAATTGGTGGGCACAAGTAACCAGCAGGAATATCCCAATGCTTAACGCCATAGTGATGCGCCAGTAAAGCCTTGTTAAGTAGCTTAACAGCCAATGGATCAGAGAAATTAACGGTGTCTTCGCCCACCGGGTTCTTGATCAGGTGTTCTTTTAGCTCTGGCAACGCTGCAACCAATAACTCAAAGTCGTAGCGACCTGTGTGTTGGTTTCTTGGGTGTAATCCACCTTGAGGCTTCTCTGCCGAACGTCTTTTCTGTGCTGCATTCTTGTTAAATGCAGTTTTATTGAAAGAACCCTTATTCGATGATCCTTTATTCGCACCCGGTTTACCTTTGCTATCTTTTGCAAAAGGTCGCTTTGCTTTGTTGTCAGCACCTTTGGGAGCACTGTTTTTGCGGTCTGATGTGTTCTTTGTAGAAATACGCTTGTCGCTGCTTGGCTTGCCTGCATTTGGCTTAATATCACCGTGCTTACGGTTACCTTGATCAGCTTGGTTGTCTTTTGTTTTTGTTTTTGTTGATGAGGTACTGTTTTTCGACAGGCTTAGCGTAGTTCTATTTTGTGATTGGCTCATTGGGCTACTTCTTTAAATCTAAATACATCATGAATAAACGGGCATCTAACTCAAGTTGATGATATTCCGGTTCCATGTGACAGCATAGTTGGTAAAAGGCTTTGTCGTGCTCTTTCTCTTTGATGTGCGCCAGTTCGTGTACCACCAACATTCTCAGCAAAGGTTCTGGCGCATTTTTAAAAACACTGGCGATACGAATCTCATTCTTCGATTTGATCTTTCCACCGTGATTCTTCGCGACGTAAGAGTGCAGACCTAATGCATTATTAATTAGGTGTATCTTGCCGTCATAAATCACTTTACTGATCGGTGGTGTTTTTTTCATATAACGATTTTTAATCTCAATCGCATAGTCAAACAGGGCTTTCTCACTTTTTATTTCATGATTCTTTGGGTAGCGAGCTTCGAACCACGGCACCAACTTTCCCGATTCAACTAGTTGAGTTACCGGGTCGAGAATGTGCTTCGGGTAGCCTTGGATATAGCGTAAAGAAGGATGCATGCTGAAAGACCGTACAAGTTACACCACGACAATACGTTGTGGTCTTGAAAATTGAGCCGCATAGTGTAACTGATCACACTTTTCTAATCACCTAGGATTCGTTACACTTTAGCGAGATTCACCAAGAGCTAGACTCAAAAAGAGATTATAAAAATGAAACGTGTTGTATTGTACGTCGCAGACAAATGCCCGCACTGTAAAGATGCACAGCGCTATTTGGATTCAAAGAAAATTGTTTACCGCCTAACGAATGCAAAGATGCAGCGTGGTCGTAAAGAGTTGCAAGCTATGGGGGCTCGCTCTATCCCCGTACTTAAAATCGGCGACCAGGTGATGGTCGGCTGGAATCAGAAGAACTTCGATAAGATGTATAACTCAAAGAGTACCTAAGTGCTCTAAGCCAGTAATACTTCTATATAATAAAGCCCGAATGTCCAATCTAGGATACTCGGGCTTTGTTGTTCTATATTCATGACAACTTGTATATCGAAAATAAACAGGTCGCATTCTTGCAGTTTCTCTATTTACTAAATCCTTGTCAGACAAGCTTCTCATATAAAAAGTCTTTCGATAAAAAAGTCGATGCACCTAGCCTAGCCTAGCCTTTGATTTTAAAAGCTGCATTACAATTAGCACATTTGTATTTTTCTTTAATACCAAGGATTCTGTCAAAAATATTACGACGAACTCTAACAATTCTTTGTTCTTTACATTTACACTTCATACTTAATGGCTTCAGTTTTTTTAACGTGGGAGGCGACATATTTAATACCTAATGTAAGTTAACAATCACACGTTCACCAAATAATAATACAACGCACCTCACAGTTTTATATTTAAATAGTGTGATACTGAGCAATTAATCAGTAAAAGAACATCATTTAAATGCCATAAAAATCACAAAATAACACATTGAAATGTAGTAGATATTTTACGTAAATTTGTATTGATAGATAACACAACAAGACAATCACACGTAGCGCTTAACGAAATCAATAAAGGTTCGGTCCGCCTTCGACAAGTACCCTTCCTTTCTCCAAGCCAAAGATAGATTGAGTTTTACAGGATCTTTAAATGGCACCCCCACGACGTCTTCTTCGTATTCTGTGACCAAACTCAGCAGCGCAGTAATGGCAAACTCTCGTTTTACTATAGAAAGAATCATTGGCAATAAGTTGGTTTCGAAGGCGATGGTCATATCGAGATTGTATTTTTTACAGGTCGCATCAATGAAATCACGGTGGAAATAACCCGACTTGAACATAATCAGTTCTTGAGCGAAAAACTCTTCAAAGGTAATGAATGGTTGTGACGCTAATGGGTGTTCTTTACCAACAACAGCTAGCATCTCAGAACTCAACAAGTGATCGGTTTCGAGATCATCTGGGACATTTTCATGATTGATAACCCCGATATCCAGTTCGCCGTTTAACAGCATTTCACGAATCGAAGCGGTACCAGCATCTATAAGCGTCAGTTTTAGGTTTGGGTATTGGCTTTTAAAGACCATCACCACCTGTGGGAAAAAGTAGCTCCCCATCATACTTGGAGCGCCTAATCGAACCTCGCCTTTTTCTAGTCCCTTTAGCTCATTCATTGCGAGTTGAGCATCATCAAACTGCTGGGCGATTCGCTTTGCATGCTCAAACAGTACCTTTCCCTCTTCCGTTAAGGTGACGGATTTATCTCCTCGACGAAATAGAATCAACTCAAGCGTCTGTTCTAGTTTTTTAATGGAGATACTCAATGCAGGCTGTGCGATATGCAGCGCTTTTGCAGCCTGGGTAAAATTACCAAACTGAGCAACGGCCAGAAAATGTCGAAGAGGTTTTGATTCAAGCATGGCGATATATTTAATATATAGAGGTGATATTTTTAATATATTTCTTTAATCACACTTGTACTGATAACTTGTTCACAAATAGCTTACTTACTCGCGCAGGCACAACGTAAATGTTTGATAAAGGCAGTCCTCAATACAAACGCATCACCCAATCATTGGCGATTGGTTCATTTATCATTTTCTGTAACCTTTACCTCTTTCAGCCTATCTTGCCGCACATGGCGGAGCACTTCCAAGTATCTGAAACTCAGATCAACTGGCTGTTTGCCGCGACAACACTTGGGCTTTCCATCAGCTTGGTGCCTTGGGCAATCGCTTCTGAAACCTTTGGTCGAAAACCTATTATCCTATTCAGTCTGTTCGCTATTCCTTTGATTGGATTGAGCATGGTGTTCACAACCACTCTACTGCAACTTGTTATTGCCAGAGCATTAATGGGAATCGCAGTCGCTGCTTTTGCAGGCGTGGCGGTTGCCTATATGGTCGAAGAGTTATCACCCAAAGCATTTGCAGTCGCGATCGGTGGTTATATTGCAGCCAACTCATTGGGTGGAATTTTCGGACGTGTATTGGGTGGCTTGATTACGGATTATTTTGACTGGCACGCAACGGTTTTGTTTTTCGTGGTCGGCTCCTTAATCGGCGCTCTCTATATTGCGTATAGTCTGCCTGACCAACAAAATTTCAAACCTCAAAAAGGGTTGTTCTTTCATCATAACCGCTCGGTTGTGATGCACTTAAGAAACCGTACCTTGTGGCTCGCGATGTTGATTGGTGGCGCTAACTTCGCGCTATTCGTTAACCTGTATTCAGTAATGGGCTTTAGGTTGGTATCCGAACCTCACTCAGTGCCTGTGGGCTTAGCTTCACTGATATTCCTATGTTACTTGGCCGGTACGGTAAGCTCTAAGCTCTCCAACAAATGGACACTTCGCTTTGACCCGTTAAACGGTATATTGATGGGCGTGTGTATTAGCTTAATCGGAATGTTGGTTTCTGCCGTCGACAAAGTCCCATTCATGTTAGCTGGGTTGTTATTGATCAGTAGCGGAGCTTTTTTCGCCCATACCCTAGCCTATTCTTGGGTAAGTCAAAAAGCATCGAGCGCGAAAGCGACAGCAACCGCACTTTACTTAGTTCACTATTACATAGGCGGGAGCTTAGGTGGTTTCTTACTCTTATATTGCTGGCAGTTGTTCGGTTGGAATGGTGTTATCGCCGGTGGGTCTATCTTTTATGTCGCGATATTTGCATGGGTCTACCAGTTAAAACAACTTCAAGTGTCAGCCTCTAAACTCGCACAAGCATAAGTACGACCGAGGTTGTAACTCAATTATTGCTTTTGATTAACGTCCGTTCTGATATCCTACGCAAAATTTCATTTCGGAACCTGTTATGTCGAACACTCAAAGCTCAGATCTTAAAACCATCCATGACCAAGTAAAACAGTGGTTAGACGATGTCGTTATTGGCCTAAACCTGTGTCCATTCGCAGCCAAGCCGCAACGCAATAAACAGATTAAGATCTTTGTGAGTGAAGCAAATACGGAAGAAGCGTTGTTGGGAGACATCATGACGCATTTCGTAGAGTTAGATAACACGCCAGTCCCAGAATTAGAGACGACGTTGGTGGTTGTGCCTAACATGCTGCAAGATTTCTTCGACTACAACATGTTCATTGATTGGATTGAGGCCTTGATCAAGCAAGAAGATTGGGAAGGCGTTTATCAAGTGGCAACCTTCCACCCAGACTATTGCTTTGGTGGTGCGGATCCAGAAGACGATGAAAATCTTACTAACCGCTCTCCGTATCCGGTTTACCATTTGATTCGTGAAGCGAGTATGGAAAAAGTGTTGAAGCACTACCCCAACCCTGAAGCGATTCCTGATACCAACATCGCGAGAGTTGAATCTTTAACACCCGAAGAGCGTCGTAAGTTGTTCCCTTATCTATTCAGTTAAGAACTAACCTTTGAGCTTTAAGAGCTGACAGCTTCAACTTACGAGTCTGAGTGTTCTTGATGATATGGGCGAGATATAAACTGATCTCGTCCATTTTGTTTAGCAATGTACAGGCATTCATCGGCAACTTTGATTAGCGAGTCTAATGCCGACATTCTCTCCCCTTTGCTATCTCCAGTACTCAACTCAAAATGACACGCACCGATTGATATGGTGATAGGCTTACTATCTAGTGTGATTTTCTTCATTTCTTGTAAAAGAGTCATGAACTTATCTTCAACACCACTTGGTGTACTATTTGGATACCAAAGAATGAACTCTTCACCACCAAAACGCGCCACAAACTCTCCATCTTGAATATTATTGCGCAGAACGTTTGCCACTTTCTTTAAAACAACGTCACCCATTTGGTGACCGTAAGTGTCATTAACGACCTTAAAGAAATCGATGTCTACGACGGCTAGTGTCCCTTTACCTAGAGAGCCTTTTAACTGCTCCACTTCTGCATTCAACGTTTTGAACAAGCAACGTCGATTCGGCAAGTGTGTAAGAGGATCGTACAAAGCTTGATATTCAAGTTTTTCATTTAACTCTGTCAGTTTACGTTCTTGCTGTCTTCTCACGAGTTCCACTTCAATCCATGACGCCATTAACCGCATAACGTCGATATCGAACTCTTTAAACTCGCGATGATAGGGAGCTGGGCTTGAAAAGTTTAAGGTGCCATAAAGCTCATCATTGACGAAAATCGGGATACCAATATAAGACTCTAGCCCAAAAGATTGGTAGGCAGGATGTGTCGCATACTTATCATGTTTACCGCAATGCTCAATACAAATAGGGCCAACAGATTTGCACGTAATCTCACAATAGGTCGAACTATAGTCGAAGATATCGCCACTATTGAGCTCAACCCCTTCAGGTGTGACAGAGTGTTCAACTAAGTAAGTATTACCCTCGACTTTAGATAAGATACCAATATCAAGGTTGAAGCGTTCAAGCCCCATGATAAGCAGCTGAGCGATCTGAATATCGAACCCTTTTCGATAATCATTGGTGATTTGATACAAACGACGTATAACAACTTCACTTTCATTAGCTTGGTGCATAACTGTGATCCTACGACGGAGAACTGATTGGCAATATTACGTGTGGCCTACTGTAAATTATATATTAATCAATTAGTTTTTATGCAAGATACCTCATTAAACCAATGAATAAAAGTCGACTTTGCGTTAGCACCCTATTCCCAGCTTTGGTAAAATACCCCATTAACGAAACAGAATGGATAGGAAAATGAACCTTTCTCAACTAAGCCAAGAAATCTACGATCACCTTTACCGCGACATTGAAGAGTTCCGCAGTACTTTTGATCTGCCTGTTGCTGCTCCTGAAACAATGGACGAAAAAGGCGATACGCTACACACATCTCTAGCGATCGAAGAACTAACAGAACTTGCAGAAGCTGACTCTAAAATCGAACAAGCGGACGCTATTGTAGACAGCGTTTATGTTTTGATGGGACGTTTAGTTCACCTTGGCCAAGCTAAGGTAGAAGACAACCTAGCAATCAGCTACCTGATCGACCTACTGTTGAATGTTTCTAAAAGCCGCTCAATCGACTTTCTGCCTTGTTGGGACGAAGTACACTCAAGCAACATGAGTAAAGTGTGCCGTAACGAAACAGAATACGCAGAAACTGAAGCTTTCTATGCTGAGCAGAACATCAAACTGATGGCTGTTCAAAAAGGTGAATACATCATCGCTAAGTGTGCGGAAGATTTCGTATCGGAAGGCAAGACAGTTCGCCAAGGTAAAGTACTAAAATCAGTACATTACCGCCCTGCGAACCTTGAGTCTCTAACGGCTTAAGTAAGGCTACAACTGAAGCACTTTAAAGCCGCAGTTGACTGAAATCGAAAACGCCACGTTATTTTAACGTGGCGTTTTATTATCTATTAGAATACCCTAGCTGTGGTAATTGGAGCCTTGTATTAGAAGCAGAACACTATACCAGTCGTGCCATGTGATAAGCCGCCACATATTCGCCATTTCTGAAAGCGAACCCAGCCGACTCTCCTTCAATAACAAAACCGAATTTCTTGTAGAGACTGATCGCTCTTTCGTTATCGGTGTACACCGTTAGCTCCAGTCGTTTGATGTTAATCCAGTTATCACACAAGTCGATCGCGGTCGCGAGCAGTTGACTACCGACACCTTTGCCTAATACATCGTCTTTAACACCCATACCGAATGAAGCAACATGACGCCTTCTCGGGTTTACACACACTTCCATTCCCAAATTACCAACAATCTCATCGTCGATCATCGCGACATACGAGTACACGTTGTCGGGCATATTTGAGATTCGTTTCTGCCAGCTTTCCAGAGATGGATTTGGGAGTTGCAGCGTACCGGTATAAGCGTTTGTGCATTCGTAAACTTCTTTGATTCCCTTTGCATCTGACGGTTCAGACCGTCTCACTATAATACTCATCGCAACTCCTACTATTTTCATCGCTAAATATGAAACACATCCTTAATGTGCACCTAGACACACTATCAAATAGTAAATATTTAACAATAGGTTAGATAAAATTGTTTTTATTAAATCTTATATAGAGCTGAGATATAGGTGTACTTAAAAGAATGCAGCTCACTCGATTTAAGTCTTACCATCTTGTACCTCGAAGGAAGAACCAAATCTTACGCTTTAGGAAGGCTCATAAAAAGACCAGAGCATCATGCTTCTGGTCTCTTTATGAATCAAAGGTCAATCAAAACTCAGTTTCTGAGTCACTTTTCTCTAGGCTGATGACATTCAAAACTGCAAATGCAGAGGCTAGAAATAAGCCTAATATCCAAACAAAATACCACATGAGAAACTCCTTAATACAGTGAATTGCCGTTGCGTTCGACATACTCGTTATCGAGTCGTCCAAACATGGTTCGGTAGCTGAACGCGGTATAACAAAGAATGATAGGCACCATCACAAACGCGACACCTGTCATGATGTTCAAGGTCAGTTCGCTAGAGGTTGAATCCCAAAGGGTTAAGCTATGGCTTGGATTAACGCTAGACGGAATAATGAATGGGAACATCGCGAAACCAGCGGTTAAAATGATGCAAGCGTTAGTCAGGCTGGAACTAATAAAAGAAATCGCATCCCATTTCAACCTTGCGCTGATCAAAGCCATCAATGGATTAAGCACACTGCCAATTGGCGCAAACCACATCCAAGGGTGAATCTCGAAGTTAGATAACCAAGCACCAGTTTCTGCTATCGCTTGTTTGTTCAACGGGTTTGAAACCGCGCTATGGTTCAACTCACTGACAATCTGATAACCATCAATGTGACTTATTGTTAAACCACCTAGCACCATGAGACTCACCACAAGTATCGCACTCACCTGAGCAACCAATCTTACCTTGTTGTATAGCGCATCTGTCGTTTTCATCATCAGCCAAGCACTGCCTTGCAACAACGCCATCAATAAACCAACGAAGCCACACAACAGAGCAAACGGATTAAGCAAATCAACAAACGATCCGTGGTACTCAAGCATGAGTAAACTATTGAGCGAGAATGGAAGCCCTTGCATCAAGTTGCCAAACGCGACACCAAATAAAATCGGCGGAAAAAAGCCTGAAAACGAAATCGCTAAATCACACACTTTTCGCCATTGGTCGTTATCTATCTTGGCTCGGTACTCAAGTGCAAGAGGACGTAGCCACAATGAGATAAGAGCCAAGTACATCGCAACATATAAGCTTGAAAACGATGTCGCATACACTAACGGCCACGCTGCAAACAAAGCGCCACCTGCGGTAATTAACCAAACTTGGTTGCCGTCCCAATGGGGTGCAATGGAGTTAATCATCACTCGTCTTTCAGAGTTGGTTTTACCGATAAACGGTAACAACGCTCCTACTCCCATATCGAAGCCATCGGTGATCATAAAACCAATCAGCAGTACACCAATCAGAACCCACCAAATTAAACGCAATGTGTCATATTCAAACATGAGTCAGTCACCTTATTGTTGAACTTGTTGTGCCAATTTGGCTTCAAGAGAAGTTGTATTTTGTTCATAGTGATAGCGACCCGTTTTTAAACTGCTTGGGCCTTTTTTAGCCACGGTAATCATCAAGTAACTTTCAACAATGATGAATACGGTATACAGGCTAATAATGAGAGCAAGAGACGTAAGCAGGTTTTCAACGGTTTGAGAAGAAGCCGCGACGGTCACAGGAAGAATTTCACCCACAGCCCAAGGCTGACGACCGTATTCCGCAACAAACCAGCCAGCTTCAATCGCAATCCAAGGTAATGGAATTGACCATAGCGCCGTTTTCAGTAACCAAGGCTTTTGCGTAATATTGTTACGGTAGGTTTGCAGGAAGGCAGCACCAAACACAAACAACATAATGAAGCCACAGCCCACCATGATTCGGAATGACCAAAAAAGTGGCCACACTGTTGGGATAGAATCATCTGCCGCTTGTTGGATTTGCTGTTCAGTCGCATCGGTTACGGTATCGGTGTAACGCTTAAGTAATAAGCCATAGCCGAGATCGTGCTTGGTTTGATCGAATGCTTGTTCTGTCTCATAAGAGGAATCGCCTGCTCGTAAACGTTCTAGCAATTCGTAAGCGATGATTCCGTTGCGAATACGGACGAGGTGCTGGTCGCGCAAGTCATGAAGACCCGTCACTTGCTCGTCCAAAGATCGCGTTGCAATAATCCCCATCACATAAGGGATTTTGACCGCGAAGTCGGTTTTGCCTTCTTCTTGGTTCGGTAATCCAAACAAGGTAAACGCCGCAGGTGCCGGTTCGGTGTGCCATTCCGCTTCAATCGCTGCTAACTTCACTTTTTGAACATCACCCAGTTCATAGCCCGACTCATCACCTAATACGATCACCGAGATAATAGAAGCAATACCAAACGAAGCTGCGACAGCAAACGAACGTTTTGCAAAAGCAACGTCACGACCTTTAAGCAAGTAGTAAGAGCTCACACCAAGGATAAACATTGAGCCACAGGTATACGCTGATGCCACGGTATGCAGGAATTTAACTTGTGCGACAGGGTTGAGCACCACTTCGGAAAAACTGGTCATCTCCATACGCATGGTTTGGTAATTGAACTCTGACCCGATCGGGTTTTGCATCCAGCCGTTGGCAACTAGAATCCACAGTGCAGCAAAGCTCGAGCCCAACGCCACCAGCCAAGTAACCACAAGGTGTTGGCGTTTCGATAATCTTTCCCACCCAAAGAAGAACAATCCAACAAAGGTGGATTCTAGGAAGAACGCGACAAGCGCTTCGATGGCTAAAGGTGCACCGAAAATATCGCCGACATAGTGAGAATAATAAGACCAGTTGGTGCCAAACTGGAATTCCATGGTTAAACCGGTCGTGACACCCAAGGCAAAGTTAATGCCGAACAGTTTGCCCCAGAAGCGGGTCATGTCTTGATAGATTTGTTTACCGGTGAGTACATAGATCGACTCCATGATCGCCAGTAAGCACGACATACCGATAGTCAGAGGGACGAAGAGAAAGTGAAACATAGCGGTTAGCGCAAACTGTAAACGCGACAATTCAACTACATCAAACATTTAAGCTCCAAACATCATAATGATGGATTTCATTTTAAGAATTGGAGCGTATTTCAGCACAGTTCGAACAAACCAAACTAGAACAGATTGGTTGTTAAAAAACAGAACAGATTGTTTATCCAGTCAGTAGAGACTAGCGTTGAAGTATGGAGCAGCCGGTAATTCAGCTAACGACTTAGGCTTGTAATTCCATTGTCTGAATCAAACCACCTAGAGTACGAATGGCTTCTGCGATTTTGTCGTCGCAAGCGTACGAGCAGTTGAGACGGATGTGATGAGAGAACTTTTTGTCGCTGCTGAATATAATTCCCGGCGCGACAGAGATGTTGTGTTCAAGTGCTTGCTCATAAAGCTTCTCAACACAAACAGAATGAGGCAACTCTATCCAAAGGAAGTAACCACCTTGGCTTTTATGCACCATCGCACTTGAAGGTAAGCTAGATTCTAACAATGCAATATGTGCCTTCTTCCTTTCATTCAAAAGCTTGCGAAGTTTTTTAAGATGGTTGTCATAACTATAAAACGTCAGGTAATGAGACAGTCCAAGTTGGATAGGAATACTGCTTGAGAGCGTCGAAAGGTGCTGCAATCTCTGAATCTTTAACGCTTGTTTCCTTGCAACTACCCAACCGATTCGAAAGCCGGGCGACAATGATTTGGAAAACGAACCGCACAGCATGATTTGCTCGCCAGTGTCATAGGCTTTAGCAGGCAATGAGCTTTGGTTGCCGACATGAAGTTCTCGATACACATCGTCTTCGATCATCGGGATCTTATGTTGATTCACCAACTCGGCCAACCGCAGCTTGTTTCCATCACTCATCGAATAACCCACTGGGTTTTGCGATTCGGTCATGAACCAGCACGCTTTGATGTTCATTGAAGCGAAAACCGATTCCAACACATCAAGATCGATTCCGGTTTCTGGGTCTGTAGGTATCTCAACTGCCGTCAGGTTTAGCCTTTCAATAGTCTGTAACACACCGTAAAACGCAGGGTACTCTATCGCGACTAAGTCACCCGGCTCGGTACAGGATTACAGGCATAAGTTAAGTGCTTCCATTGCCCCTGACGTGATCACAATATCGTCGGGCAATACATCTAGCCCACCAGCTTGATAGCGCTGAGCGATTTGCCTGCGTAATGTTTCACTGCCCGGTGGCAGATTAGTAAGCATGCTGTTATCGGGCATTTGACGACTGGCATTGGCTAAACTGCGCGACAACGCTTGATGCGGAAACAAGGCAGGGTCTGGAAATGCCGAGCTGAGTGGAATGATGCTAGGGTCTTTGGCTCGTTGAAGCACATCGTAAAGCAGGTCACTGATTTTAACGGGATACGGCTTGATGGCTTTTTGTTGCGTGTGTTCTGAGGTGAATACATTTCTACGCGGTAACACGAAATAACCAGACTTAGGCTTTGAGCGCACATAGCCTTGGTCTTCAAGCTGTTGATAGGCCTGAAGTACCGTCTCGATACTGAGTTTGTAGCGCTTACACGCGTCTCTTATTGATGGGATCTTCTCACCACTAAGCCAGATGTTTTGTTCTATCTGATTCTTGATTGTATTGGCGAGTATCTGAGATTTTTTCATCAAAAAGTCTTTTCTATCTAATGTGTAAAATATTACTAAACCGTGAATATTCGAAGTACTCAGACATTCAGGTATAACAAAGCCCTACCCTAAACCCAATTACCTTCACGGTCGACTTGTTTATCTCTCCCATAAGAAAAGACACCACACTCATCAATCGAGTGTGGTGTCTTATTTATTTAGTTACTTAGTTTGACTAGCTGACTAGTTAGCTGGACGCCAAACGCCCCACTGATCATTTTCGTAGGTCGCTTTAGGGTTTGTACCACCTTGAACCCACCATTGCGCTTTCCATGACTGGTTCGAGTAAGTCACGACTTCGCCACCAAGGTAAGTCGCTGATGAGTCCCACGTGCCATTGTCTGGGTCTGGAGTCGGATCAGGATCCGGCGTTGGATCTGGGTCTGGTGTTACACCACCGTCATCGGCAATTACTTCAAAAGTGAAGGTTTCAACACTGTCACTTTCAATAGAACTAGCCATGAATGACAAGGTTTCATTAGCTACTATACCAGTCGTATCTACGACAACTGACGCAGTGCCGTTATTTTGGATGCTTACAGCAGAACCTTGAGTTTGAGTTAATGTCGCCGCTTCACTTGTTGCAATCACAACTTTGTCGCCAGCATTCACTACGTTGTCACTCTTTACTAGCTCGTAGATGTCGCCTTTCAATGGTTCAACACCACCGTCGCCACCATCAATCAGCGTTAACTGACCAGAAGCACGGCTATCTTTTGAGTTGAAGAAGTTACGTGAAGGATCGTTTTGGAAATACATGTAGTGCTGCATTTCAGCGTGCCAGTCACCAATGAAGATCGCGCCATCTTTAAACTCTTCATGCCAGCCGTTAATCTCTGAAGCCAACAAGCGAGCCCAATCGTTAACGTTTGAAGCGTCGATAACGACGTCGAAGCTACGCGCTACTTCACCGTACTTGTTGATGATGTCATATTTAACCGTATCACCAATTTCTGGCGTACCAAACTGGTCAGAAACAAACAGGTCGCCACGGACTAGATCAGGTTGAGGACCCGGCTCTGGTGGAGGAGTTGTTCCCCCCGCGATAGTGATGTCTGAACAGTTGTAGAAACCTTCACCCGCGGCATCGTCACGTTGCCAACGTACGTATAAGATTGCGTCGCCAGAGCGGTCTGAAGGAATCGTTACGTTGATACGGTATTTGCCACCACTTACAGGAACATTCCCAACTTCTTGGATAAGATCTAAATCACCCCACGCTAGGCCTTTGCTCAGGTCGGCGTTTGGTTTTGTTAGATAGAACTCCCAGAATGACGGGTTGTGTGGTGCAGTCGCGTTGAATACATATTCAAATGTACCAGTGCTTAGCTCGGTGCGAGTCCAACCAGTATGAGGAGCACCCATGCCACGTTTTTGCGAATCATTGGCATAACACAAAGTGCCGTCTGGAATCGCAGCTTTCACAGCATTGATATTGTTGAAATCTTGGATATTTTTCGCATACTCGTTGCGTTGAACGAAAGGATATGACCCTGAAATCTCTTTTGCTTGAGCACACGCCGCATTTGGTGGCGTACCAGACCAAACTCCGCCTTGTTCATAACACGTATTCTGACGTGCACTTGGAAATTCAGACCAACCATGAGCGTTTGCTACTGATGGTACGCTGGATAGCATAGCCATCCCCACTGCTATTTTTAGAATATTATTATTTGCTGTTTTCACTTTCCCACTCTCTATTATTTTACCCCCATATGCAATATTGATTGGATATTTACTAATCAAGATTGCAGTTCGAGGGTTTATAGTTTCTGACTTAAAGAACACGGAAAATATATACGTCATAACTATCAATAAAAGTGGGATTTATTTTGAAAGGAATCAGAGTCACACAACTCAAAGAAATGTGTTAGAGATAGATGATATTGCTTCGAATTATCGATTTTTACCGACACGAATTACGCATTCCCTAAGAAAATAGTTCACTAGGAAGGTATTTTTTTAGGGAATCAATTGGAGTGAAACGCTCGCATAAATAATGATATTGAGTGCTTTTGATCATCATCAAAACGTTGTTGAGACTGTTGCAAAGTCGCTAAGTGACTAAGCTATTAAGCGTATACGTTTATAAATCGCTAAACCACTAAACGTTAGTTTGAAAGAGCTAAACTAATAGCGGCTATGCATACCAAAGCGATTCGACATATCATCGTCCATACGACCGCCCTTCCAACCGCCACCGCCCAACAAATTAAGTACATCACGCGCGTTATATTCCTCACCACCGAAGAAGTCATTAGACACATCATTACGCAGCAGTTGAATGGCTGGAGCAATTTCAGCAGCAAGGTCTTGTGGATCAGCAAACAATGCTAAGGCAACCAGTTGTTGGCGCTTACTCAATTCACATGAACTCGTTTCTACTTGCCCAATAGAGAAAAAGTCACTGCTTCCGTACGCTTTCACCAACTTTGCAGAAAGTGATTTGATTACTTTCTTGATTCGTCGTCGTTGAATATATCTAAACATATAGATTGCCTTGTATTGATGAGCCTAAGTTAACCAAACAATAGGGAAGTTTGATTGTCGACCGAGATGCTTTTTACTTGCGTATTAAATACGGATTCTAGCTGTTCAGGCACAAGCACTTGCTCTGCACTGCCTGATGCTTGTAGTACGCCCTTTTCGAGCAGCAGTACTTGGTCGGCATGCCTCAAGGTTCGGTTCAGGTCGTGGTTAGCCATAATAACCGCAATGCCCTTCTCAGCCACTCGTTCGATAAGCTTATACAGCAACGCTTCTTGAGCAATATCTAACGGCGCTGCAGGTTCGTCGAGGATCAGGAGCTTTGCGTAAGGATTAAGCGTCGGCCAAATTTGCAGGCACATTCCCGCCAAACGAACGCGTTGCCATTCACCACCAGACAGTGTCTGAATTGAACGATGAAGTTTATCTGTGATGTCCAACATCTGGCTTATCTCTTCCAAAGCCGTGTTGATTTCAGTATCAAGGCCATGTGATGAACTTGGCAGTGATAACGCAAGGTATTGGAACACTTCCAAGTTGAAGGCGGGTCTTGCACTTTGACAAAGATAAGCGCGATGCAATGATAAATCTTGTAGTGATAATACTGACAAGTCTTGACCGTCGAGCTTTATATCACCTTTGTAGCCATCACCAACGCCAGATATCGCTTCTAATAAGGTACTTTTCCCACTGCCATTAGGACCGATGACATGAGTCACCTGCCCTTGCTTGAGCTCAAATGATAGTGGTAATAAACGAGCGCCGACGCTCAGGCTCTTAATTTGAATCATGATTTTTAATTAACATCCAAATGAAGATTGGTGCACCGATACTGGTGGTCATCACACCCAAGGGTAATTCTGCAGAATCGAGTAATGTACGTGCGCAAATATCAGCAAACACCAGTAACGCGGCACCTGCAACGGCAGACAAAGGAAGAAGGTATCGGTTGTCGGTACCAATCGCTAAACGGAGTAAGTGTGGCACCACCAAACCCACAAAGCTGATCACGCCACCTAACGCTACTGCGCAGCCGACTAAAATAGACACAGCGAAGATTAGACGCCAACGTAATCTCGGAACGTTCACGCCTAACTGCGCAGCATGGGTCTCGCCAATCATGAGTTTGTCTAGCTTGCTACCTTGCAGGCACAGCCAGATAATCACGGGGATCATTACTAAGGTGAGCGAGTGTTGGTACCAAGTGACGCCACCTAAGCTGCCCATCAGCCAATACATCAATAAGCGTAGGCTGAGGTCATCACTAAAATAGAACGCCCACGTCACCATCGCGCCAGAAAGAATGCCTAACGCAACACCCACCAGCAATAACTTGGCCGTAGTCAGTCGCATCGTTTTAACCATGCTCACTAGAATCACGGTAAAACAGAGTGACCCTAAAACGGCGGCAATCATGAACAGTTCTGGTGTAGGAGCAAACGGTAAGAAGAACAGCACGATCACCATCGCTAAGCTTGCACCACCAGAAATGCCGAGCACACCGGGCTCTGCTAATACGTTACCCAATAAGACTTGTAAGCTTGCGCCAGATACGGCTAACCCTGCCCCGATAGCAATAGCCGCCAATAGTCGAGGTAAGCGTAAATCAATCAGTAGTTTTTGTTCTAACGTGGACAAGGTGCCCAGAGGGGAAATGAAAAGATCGCCAACCATTAGGTAAATCGCACTCAGCGCGACAAGCAGTGCTGCCATCAGATAAATGGCTCGGGTCCATTTGCGCTGTTTTTGGTGAAGAAGTTGTTGGAAATCCATATCAAGCTACTTTGAAATTGTTCGCGTAACCTTACCTGTATCCCCAAATAAACTCAAGGCTCACACCGTAATGTGAACCTTGATATTTCAACCAGTTGAGCGGTTGTTTTCGTCGTTTAAACCCGAGTCGGTATTAATCGTACACAAGCTGACCGTGGTCGAATCGTGTTTCAACTTCGCACACCATTAAGGCCGCTCGTTGACCGATAGCAACGTTGCGATTTGGGAACACTACTGCTTCGTTTTCATTCTTCGCCATCAATGGCTTATCACCATCATGACCAAACACTTCACCGTGCTTGAACGCCGTAAAGTTTTCAACGGCATCAGAGAACATGAAATCAAAATCATCATGCAAACGAACAATGGTTCGGCTTACGCGATAAGTAATGGTTTTCTTTGGCAAATGCTCTGGTTCTATTTCAGCAATCAAATTGCGCATTGCCAAATCGAAAGCAGTTAACTTATCAAGCTGGTTCTCACCAATTCTTGCTACCTGCCCTAGCTCCATTGTCAGTGCTTGGGCTTCAAAGTTTTCAGCGCTGTACCAACTGAAAGTACTCGTTGGCGCATTGGATAACAACACCGCTTCAACGTGAGCACTGTTAATGAAATCGAACAAGGCTTTACTGCGAACTTCGTGTCGAACCTTAGGGCTTACGGCGAAAGAGTAATGCTTAGACAAACGGATCGCACAGTGCAGATCTAAGTGCCAACGAGTGGCAGGCACCGTTTCCTTGTAAAACTCAGTAACCAAGTACTTAAGGTTCTTCGCGATGTCCACTTCTCGATTACTCTCGTACTGTTTTTCATCAAACAGACGGTTCATATTCACATCAAGAAAACGCGTATGCGCATTGGTCGCTTCTGGGTGAGCAATGATGAACAAACATCTTGCTGTCACGACTTGGAAGCCGGTTTCAATATCCTCAATGAGCTTATCAATCAGCTCCATTGGTGAAGTTTCGTCGCCATGAACACCTGTTGAAAAGATGATGTTCTTGGTCTCAGAATTATACTCTGCGGGAATCACTTCCAATACACCGCGTTGATGAAGCTTAATTTGAACACCGTTACTCAGTACGGTCTGTCCTGCAACCACTTCTTGCTCAAGATCTAGGCTGTCAAAAAGAAATGATTGGCGAAAGAGGGTCTTCGTCATGCGCTACTCCTTAATTGCACGGCCGTATGTTAATAAATTGTACATAGAAATTGTGTTGCTAGGATCGCACTTATCAATAGAAACTCCGTTATCACTCACAAATACTACCCATATATTTTTGTATTACCTGCTGACTTTACTAACCGACATCTGTTCCAAATAATTTCACCTATTTAGAACAACTTTTGGTTATCTCTGTTTATATCAGCAAGATAAGAGCCACGTAAGCTAACACAGCTCTTACCTACCATGAACAGATAGAGATCAATTAATCTTCCTGATCGAGCAATCTTTCAAATTCATCGATTTGAACTTTGACCATGTCGATGCTTTGTTGCCAAAAGTCAGCTTGAGTCAGGTCCATTCCCAAGTGTTTTTGAACGACTTCTTCCGCCATCATGCTGCCCGTATCACGAAGCAAGGAAACGTAATCACCGTAGAATTGTTCGCCCTTAGCATCGCGCTGAGCGTAAACACCTTTACTGAACAGGTAACCGAACAGGTATGGGTAGTTGTAGAAGCTCACTTGAGAGATGCTGAAGTGCAGTTTGCTTGCCCAGAAGTAAGGGTCGGCTTCTGTCATTGCATCGCCATACCACTCCTTCCAAGTGGTTTCCATCAAGTCACACAGCTGCTGAACCGTTAGCTCACCTTTTTCACGCTGCTCATAGAAGGCTTTTTCAAACTCGAAACGTACTGGAATGTTCACCATCAAAGCCAGTGAAGAAGAAAGCTCTTCCCACAGCATTTCAAGTTTCTCGTTGCGTGTTTGTGCTTGCTTTAACAAATGGTCACGAACGATGTTTTCAGCAAAGATTGAAGCGGTTTCTGCTAGCGTCATTGGGTAGCGTGTCTGACACAACGGCATGTCCTTCATCACCCAGTTATGGAACGCGTGGCCTAGCTCGTGCGCCAATGTCATTAAGTCTGAGCGGCTACCACTCCATGTCATGAACACAAGCGGTGTACGTGTCGCAGCAAACTTGGTGCAGTACGCACCTAGACGTTTGTTGGCTGCTGGTGCGGCATCAACCCAACCGTTCTCAACCATTAATGCAACAAAATCAGCCATCTCTGGATTGACTTCAGCGAAGGCGGTTTTAATCACTTCGATCGCTTCATCGAATGGGTAAACCTTAGATTCGCTGTCACCCAGCGGAGGCATCGCGGCTAAATGGTTCCAAGGCTTCATTTCATCGAGCCCGTGAACTCTTGCCATTAACAGACCTGCTTTCTGGCCTAATTCGCGATTTGCCTTTGCTACCGACATCATGGTGTCTAGCGTTTCAGGTACGATGCGGCTGGCGTGTAGGCTTGGATCAAGGAAATGCACGTCGCTTATTTTCGATCGCTTTTTGTTCTCTGTCAGTCGCCAACCCGCAAGCGCATTTAGAATTGAAGCAAAAGACTCTTGGTGCGTCTTCATTGCGCCTTGGACTGCGCGCCATGCCGGTTCTTGTTTGTCGAATTCGCTGCCGTACAACAAGCTCGCAGCTTGTGAAAAACCTAGCGCTTCGTCTTCACCGTTCAGCTTTAGCGACAGTTTTAAAGAACCGGTTAAGTTATCGTACAAACGACCCCATCCATCACGGCCATCAACCTTCATCGCGGCCAATAACTGCTCTTCAGCAACACTAAGGCGGCTGCTTGATAACTTACGCGAGCTTTCAATCGCAAAGCGTTGTCCTGCTACATCTGCGCTGTCATGCTCTAAAACTGCATCAATAAACTCTGGTTCTGCGTGGATTAGCGTGTCTTCATAAGGGCTGAACGCTTGAGACATTTCAGAATTCAGTTTCGCAACTCGACCAAGCAGTGCTTTGGCTTCTGTGTGTGTCGCGTCTACCGATGCGTGGCAGTTAGCGAAGGTGTTGATTGTACTCAGTAACGTGCCTGCCGCTTCAGAAGTTTGAATGGCGTTTTGCATCGCTAGGATAATATGACGCTTTTCAACGTGTAGGTACAACAGCTCAATGCACTGCTGGATGAGTTCAATGTCCTGCTCGATTTTTGCATCATCAAGATCACGATAAGCAATGCTTAGATCCCAACTCGGTGTTGTCATGACTAAATTCCTTTCACGTAGGTAGTAATACCAATCTGGTATAGCGGCTGTGAACGCCGCTTTATACTTCTATTTCTGGTTCTATTTCTATTTCTGTTTCTGTTTCTGTTTCTGTTTCAATTTACAGGTCCAATAGATTGTTAACTCTTAAACTGTGTTTTTTGAACACTCAGAGAACAGGTAGCCCTATCGATTTGACACTGGTAAAGCTCTGCGCAAACTGAGTGATTTGAATATGAGTTATCGACGCGTTTTCTATCGATAGCTTCGAGTACAAACTCGGATTTTTCCAATCGATATCAAGGCAGTGCGCTAACAATATGCGAATCACACCACCATGAGTAACCAATAATAGATTGTCACTTGGATCGTCCAAAAGTTGCGACCAAGCTTGAGTTACTCTGTCGTGGAAGCTCTGTAAACTTTCTGCACCAGTCAGTTGATGATTAGCAGGATCTTGCCAAAAGGTTTCTAGCATTCCCCACTTGTCTTCAAGCTCATCAAATGGGACACCATCAACGTCACCGAAGTTCATTTCCTGAAAGTCTGGTGCTACAGATAAAGTCACAGACATACGCTGTGCGTATCTGTTTGCGAGGTCGCTGCATCGCCTTAATGGTGAGGTAACCACGCAATCAAAGGCAATATCTTGTTTTATCAGCGCCCCACATATCCGATCTTGAAGATCAGGATTAACCAACACATCAGATAAACCATTAAGTGCCGCTTCGCCTTCGACTTTGCCATGTCTTAGTAGATAGATGTTCTTGGTTGTTCCATTTTCCATTTGTTCAACTAACCTTTGATACCAATCTAATTATGAGTCGAGCTTTGAGTCGAATGGCTCGACGGTTTTAAGCTCAATGGTAATCCTGCTGCAACCAACGTAACGCGTTCAACGACGCGAGCTAGCGCTTGGTTCATGCGACCCGCATTGTCGACAAATAGGCGCGACACTTTACCTAGCGGCACCACACCTAAACCGACTTCGTTAGAAACCATGATAATTTGCGCTGGGCTTTGCTCTACGCTTTTCACTAAAACTTCAACCACGGCCTCAACCTGTTCATTGATCGCATCATCACCCAACTCAAAAATAATGTTGTTCAACCACAAAGTTAGGCAGTCAATCAACACCACATCGTTTTGATCAAAAGACTGCAGTTTTTCGGCTAATTCAACAGGGGCTTCATGCTCAACCCACAGCTCGCCACGACGTTGTTGATGATGCGCAATTCTCTCACGCATTTCGTCGTCCAAATAAGTGGCCGTCGCAATATAGTTGAGGCGTCCATTTGAACATGCTTCAAGCGCACATAATGCCTGTTGTTCTGCAAAACTAGACTTACCAGAACGAGCGCCGCCCAATACCAGATGGCTATTTCGCTGACTTACTTGATTAATTTGATTAGCTTGATTCGTGTTTGTCATAGGAACCTGTTATAGAAAACCATTGTAAAAAGCAGTAATGAACACAAGGTAAATCAGCAACTCCATCAACTGTTGAGCCGCACCCAAGCAGTCGCCAGTAAAGCCGCCAATTCGAGCCAATAACCATTTTTTGAAACCTAATCTAAACAGATAGGCGACGACAGATAAAACCAAAGCGAGCTCAAGACCAAACCACAAGCTAGGCAGAACGCCCACAAGCAATAAAAAGACAAGTTCACCTTTAGTTTGCTTGTTCGCCAATGGCTTACTTTTACTGGTATCTAAATCACTGACATAAGGCATATCAAAAATAAGTGATGCGGCAATCGCGCGGCTAAACGTATAACTGGTCACGATAGCCATAAACAAATTTGTCATATTCGCTAGTTCGTTTAATAGAACCCACTTGCCAAGCAGAGCCATAACCAGTGCAGACGCGCCATAAGTACCAATTCTACTGTCTTTCATGATGGTCAAACGGCGTTCTAAGGTCATACCGCCGCCAATACCATCCGCCATATCGGTTAAGCCGTCTTCATGGAAAGCACCGGTTAGCATCAAGCTAAAGCTCATCATCAAAAAGATGGCCACTGCACTCGGCAGTATGGCATCGAGTAGCAAGAACACACCGCCACACAGAACACCAAGTAACAAACCAACCGTTGAAAAGTAGCGACCAGAACGGTTCATTCGCTCTTCTGAATAAGGCGTATTCTTCGGCATCGGCAAACGAGAAAAGAAACCCATCGCCAACGAAAAAAGTTCCCATTGGTATGTGATGCTATCTTTCAACGATCTTTTTGGTGCATCACTCATTAAACCGTGACTCCAGCACTCGCAAAACTCGCCATGTTGTTATAGAACTCTGCCGCCGCACGAATTATTGGCATAGCTAGCGCAGCACCTGTGCCCTCGCCCAATCTCAATCCAAGATCGAGCAGTGGCTCAGCGTCTAGCAGCTCTAATAGAATTTTGTGCCCTGACTCTTCAGAGCGATGTGCAAAGATCATGTAATCACGGCAACTCGGTTCAATTAGAGTCGCGACATACGCCGCAACCGACACGATAAAACCATCGACCAACACAGGGGTTCTGTTTTCGTAAGCGCCAAGGAAGCCCCCCACCATTTGAACGATTTCATAACCGCCGACTTGGCTTAACACCTCTTTTGCGTCAGGATTTATGCAACGAGCAACACCTTGCTTAACCACCGCCACTTTACGTGCAAGCTGTTCATTGTTGATACCAGTGCCTAAACCAACACACTCATCTGCAGTTCGGTTTGCTAGCGCACTTAAGATGGCAGACGCGCTGCTAGTATTGCCGATGCCCATTTCACCAAACATGATGATATTCGTGCCATTCGAAATGGTTCTAGATACAAGCTCAGCTCCCAGTTCAATCCCACGTTCAACAGTTTCTAAACTCATTGCCGCTTCTTTGGCAAAGTTATTGGTTCGCGTACCTAAGCGCTGAGAAATCAACATGTCGCTGTCAGATTCAACAGGCAACAAAATCCCAGTGTCCACGACTGTAATTTCGACGTTGTTTACCGCACAAAAGCAATTAATCGCTGCGCCACCGCTTAAGAAGTTCAACACCATCTGTTGCGTGACGGCACTTGGTGCAATACTCACACCTTCATCTGCTATGCCATGGTCGCCAGCAAAAATGATGATACGTGGCTTATTCAATTCGATGTGCTCAACCGCAGTTTCTTTGCCTTGGCTCTGAATCAATGCCAGTTGATGTGCGACTTTTTCTAATAAGCCAAGCGCACCGAGTGGCTTGGTTTTTTGGTCAATTCGGTGTTGGATGTACTGCGAGTATTGGGTATCTAACATAGTTTTTAAAAACGCTTATTCTGGGTACGTTGATTTAAGGACTGCTACTTAGGGATTGTTACTTAGGGCGTGCGACAGAAAACACATTGGAAAGCGTCGCGTATTCACCGCCACCAAGTCGAGACAGTGGGTCCAATGCCAACGCATCAATCTTAAGACGTTCACTCTCTTTATCGATCACGTCTTCGGAAATGTACACGGTTTCGACTTGAGCAAAGATAAGGCTTTGTGGCACTTCTCCAACCTCTTTTACTTCGTACAAGGTGCATCCAAAAGCGACCGCGCACTCTTTCAATCTCGGTAAAGAGAAGCCTTCAAATTCAACCAGGTCAATGTTATTCGCGGTGACTTCCGAATCACCATGTTCAAGGGTAGCTGCTGTCGCCGTCATGGTTTCGGCAGAACTTGAAGAAGCAATGTGAATCACTAGCTTACCCGTTTCAAGGGCATTACGGGTGGTATCTTTGATTTCGCCCGACGGCTTTTTCCCAACTGATAACATCAGTAGCGGCGGATTGCTGGAAACAGGCGTGAAATAAGAGAAAGGCGCTAGGTTGTACTCTTGGTCGGAAGATTCCGTTAATGCCCACGCTATCGGGCGAGGCACAACGGTTTGTGTCATCAGGTGATAAATCTGAGTGGGAGCAAGAGTATCAAGTTTGAGGTTCATAGCACGTCCTTGGTCTATGTGAATTACGACTCAGTTTACGTGTTAAGCAATGCTGTATCTATGCCTAATCAACAGAAACGGTAGAGAGTGTTCTTAATTTAAACAGATCACACCGGTATTTTCTCAAATTGACAGTCAAATTGACGAACCCGAAACACCTACAATACTGATAATGGATTTATCAATAACTTACATTTTGGCATCGTTTATGCTTTATCTAAAGTACTTGTTAATCTCTCCATTGATGAGTGCCCATACTGTGAATACCCACATCGCAGTTGCTTTAAAAGAAAACAATCGATTGAAAGACAAAACCAAACAATGATTTAGGAGGTGAAATGATTCCAAACACAAGTAAAAGAAAACCAAATAAATCGAGTAAGAAAACCAGCAAAAAGGTAAGGAAAATCCCACTCTCCTTCACCTAATAGTTGTCGAAGCAATAAGACAACAAAGTAGCAAACTAGCAAACTAGCAAAGTAAGTAACAAAGCCCGTCGCCCAGCGGGCTTTGTTATCTTTAACACTTTAATAGAGGTTTACCTAGCCAAGCACATACCTTCCGTGTAAAAGCCCATCATCAAACCCGATCCTTCTAACGCTCATTCATGAAACTTTTGTTCGCTTAAAATTCAAAAACTGTTTATATTAAACAAGCACTTGTAGAGCGAGTAAGGAATAGAATGAGTATTAATGGAGATAAAACATCGGTTGTTATAGCTGGTGCGACAGGGCTAATTGGTCATCATGTCCTGAGACTGCTCATTAACGAGCCCGCTGTAGAACACATCTATGCTTTGTCACGAAGAGCATTAGGTGAAGAATTTCACTCCAACAAACTCGATACACTCATCCACAACGATCTACAAGTAACGAGTTGGGACGACACCAAAGCGACGCCCAACTTAGGCATTATCTGCTTAGGCACAACCAAGAAAAAAGCAGGTTCAAAAGAAGCGCTGCGAAAGATCGATGTAGAACTGGTTAGCCAAGTGGCACAGTCGATGAAATTCCTTGGAGTTCAACGTGTCGCAGTCGTTTCTAGCTATGGCGCTTCGCCAGACTCCTATTCACACTATCTGCGCTGTAAGGGACAAATGGAGCAAAACCTAAAACGTATTGGCTTCAAGCAGCTCTTCATCGCTCGTCCAGGCCCGCTGGTGGGTGAACGTGCCGAACCCAGAACTGATGAAAAGCTCCTACAAAGAGTCTTCCCTTTAATATCTCCGTTAATGTTTGGCAAATTCAAAAACCTACGCCCTATCCAATCGGAAGATGTAGCGAAAGCAATATTATTCCGATTGTTCGAAAATAATTTCCAAAGTATCGAAATCTACACCTCGACTGACATGCTTAATTTATTAGCGAAATATCATTAAAACGTCTATCTATTCACCACAATGTTGAATATCCATCCAACCCATTGGGTGGATATTACTAATCGTTCTAATAAATTACTTTTCCTTATTTTACGTTTTGTTACAGGTCGCTATTTTAGCTAACAGTATTTGCGCCCATATATCTAAGCGCCCTATCGATTCATGGTTATTCATAAGGAAAAACAATGTCATTTTCAGCTATCGCTGCCTTAGCGGTATTCACTGGTATCCTCTTTTTTCTCTACGGACAGCAGAAAAAAGAAAACACACTTTCTCGCCTCGTTTTACTCGGTTTAGTTTTCGGTAGTGCTTTTGGCCTTGGTCTTCAACTGCTATTTGGTGAAGGCAATCCTATTATCAAAGAGACGCTCGACTGGGTAAACATTGTGGGTCGTGGTTACGTTGGCCTACTAAAAATGGTCATCATGCCATTAGTGTTAGTTTCAATGATTGCGGCAGTAGTGAAGCTTGAGAAAGGCGGCTCACTAGGTAAGATTTCCGGCATCACCATTTCTGTGTTGCTAGCAACAACGGCAATTTCTGCGATTGTTGGTATTGTTGTAACACAAGCATTCGGCTTGTCGGCTGAAGGTTTAACTGAAGGCGCTCGTGAAACAGCACGTATCGCAACACTAGAAAGCCGCATCGGCAGCGTTTCAGATCTAACTATTCCACAAATGCTGGTTAGCTTTATTCCGACTAACCCATTTGCAGACCTAACAGGGGCTCGCTCTACTTCTATCATCGCGGTAGTTATCTTTGGCGTGCTAACGGGCATTGCTGCTCGTAAGGTGATGGCAGAGAAAGAAGAATTAGAATCTCCAATCCGTACGTTCGTTGAAGCGGCTCAATCTATCGTTATGCGCTTAGTTAAGATGATCATGGCACTAACGCCATACGGCATCGCAGCATTAATGGCGAAGGTAGTCGCAACGTCAAGTGCTTCTGACATCCTAAGCCTATTGGGCTTCATCGTTGCTTCTTACGTCGCTATTATCCTGATGTTCGTCGTTCACGGTGTGTTGGTTTCTTTTGTTGGTGTCAACCCGAAAGAGTACTTCCAAAAGATCTGGCCAGTACTGACGTTCGCTTTCACGTCTCGTAGCTCTGCAGCAACTATTCCCCTGAACGTTGAAGCTCAAATCACTAAGTTAAACGTACCACCAGCGATTGCTAACCTGTCTGCGTCTTTCGGTGCAACAATTGGTCAAAACGGTTGTGCGGGTATCTACCCTGCAATGCTAGCAGTAATGGTTGCACCTACGGTTGGCATTGACCCAATGGACATCAACTTCATTCTGTCTCTGATTGCTATTATCACAGTGAGCTCATTCGGTATTGCTGGCGTAGGTGGCGGTGCAACGTTCGCGGCACTTATCGTACTTCCTGCTATGGGCCTTCCTGTAACGATTGCAGCACTGCTTATCTCTATCGAGCCCCTTATCGATATGGCACGTACAGCGCTTAACGTATCTGGTGCAATGACAGCCGGTACGATCACAAGCCGCCTATTGGCTAAAAAGGACAAGCAGCAAGATTTGGAACAAGCGAACGCTTAATGGGTTCGATTGATCCAATAACTTGAGTCTCGTTACACAAAAACCGATGCACATGCGTCGGTTTTTTATTGCTTATTAGTTTTGTTTATTACTTTACGATCATCCACAGTCTATAACGCAAAACTCTATATTTGTTCAATAGTACAATAAGTTAGCCATGAAACATCAGCCAAACTGATATATGATGCACCGCTTCAATATGTCACATCATTCTGGCACCCGTTCGATAACAGGATCCTCATGAGCTTTATTATATTATTACTTCTTCTAGTCTTCGTTGGCGTTACACGTTTATTTCAGTGGCGAAAAACCTCTAGTTTTATCAAACTTCTTCTTATCTCTTTATTTATATTGATTGGTTCGGGTTTAATCCCTCGCTATCTACTAAACGACCTGCAAGCCAATTATGAGCGCAAACCTGACATTCAGTGGACCTCTCACAATGCCATTGTCTTGCTTGGTGCAGGTACTCAGCTCATCGCAAGTACACAAGAATTTGAGCCGACCTTTTTCTCGTTCGGTCGTATCAATGAAACGGCAAGCCAATATAAAAACTGTGCGAAGGCTCAAACCATATGCAAAGTGATTGTTAGTGGTGGAGATGCACAAAATAATGGTGTAACCGAAGCGGAAGTTTATCAACAGCAGTTGCTTAGACTCGGCGTTCCACTAGCCGATATCATTCAAGAATCGAATAGCGTCAACACTTGGAAAAACGCGCAGCTCACCAGTGACCTAATGAAGCATCACCAGTTCGACAACATTGTTCTTGTTTCATCAGGCCTACATATTCGTCGTAGTGAACTCTACTTTAATCATTTTGGATTAAACGTCGTCCCAATACGAGCCGACTACATGGCTGCTCAAATTTCATGGTTACCATTATGGTACAACTTCGCAGTTACAGACTTTGCATTGCATGAACAATTGGGTTTTGCTCGTTACAACCTTTACAACTTTATGGGTTGGAACAGCAAACGTGAGAAGCCCGGTGACGCCTGATCGCTTCAACCATGATCTAACTAGTTAGTTATTTAGCTATTTGGCTAGTGGTCATTTAGTATCTAGAAGATTCACAGCTCATAAACAAAAAATGCAGCCACAATCGAAGGATTGTCAGCTGCATTTTTAATTCGTGCTTCTACTCAGTACTAACGGGCAATTACCACATTAGATCATCTGGGATCACGAAGTCTTTGTACGGGTCATCTTCGTCTACTTCATCTGAGCTTGAAGCTTGCGTATCAACGATAGATTCTTCGTCACGCATCGCGATCTTGTTTGCTACTGCTGTTGGGATAACAACATAGCTTTCGCCTTGGCGCGCAATACTTAGAATGCCTTTACTTAGTTGCTTTTGAGTCAGCTCTTCTACGTAAAGGTATTTAACTAGCGTACCGTCGGTGAAGTTGTATTTGATCTCACCGTTCTTCTGTTCGATCTTGTTCATCTCAATCAGTTGCTTCACTTGAGCTTTAATTTCTTTGCTCAACTGCTGTTCTTTCAACTGTTGGTTTAACTCTTTGTCTTTCGCTTGCTGCGCCAGTTTAGTTTCTTCTGCTGCCGCTTTTGCTTCACGAGACTGAACGCGAGACTTTTTAGAGCCCTTCTTCGCCTTCTTTAATTTTTTCTCATTTACCAAGCCAGCTTTAAGCATTTGCTCTTGGAGTGTTAACTTTGCCATGACTTTCCCAGTTCAGGATTAAAAACGACACTATCATACCTGTTTTTGAGGAATCTGTTTACTGAACAATGGCAAAATTTATGCTGATAGAGCAAGGCGGTTAGCGTTTTCCCTTATCTTGATTCACAGCATCCATTTCTGGTTATTTACCGACCTATGATTTCCACGAAAACAACCACTAGTGACTTACCCTTAAACCCAAATCGTTCCTCTATTTTTTAGCGTGCGCGCGTATCACTTATCATTCAGGCAAAGCAATATGTTAATTTTCAATGAGTAATCTAATTTATAAAACCATGGCATATATCTAATATTTGGATAATTCCCATAGAGTTATAACTCCAATGTCACAACTCTTTACTACGTTATTCTTTAAACCAATCAGTAAGGATAACGTTAAAATGAAAACTCAATGGACTTGCCTGAGTGCAATACTTGCATCAGCTTCATTCATTTCAACCTCGGCTATTGCAGATACCGATGTGTACCTGACCAATAACACGAGCCAAGTAATGACGATTCAAACCAATCACACGGGTACCGACCAGCTTCAATTCGGTGATGAGTGGCAGCAACATGTTGAACAGATTGGCCCTTGGGAGACGAAGAAGCTGATCAGTTTCAATCGCTGGACTGGTGTGAAATCTGGGAAGACCTATGAGTTTGACACTGTGGTATCGAACGCTGTGGGTGAGAGTGTCACGCTCAACCAAACCATGAAGGGTCATTGGTACAACTCGACACTGCAACATGGTTTAAGCGCCGCAGACGTCAACCTAACGTTGCATGACGACCGCAATATTCATCGCAGCACAACCGATGCGTTCGGGGTCAATGCAGAGCTAGCACTTAAAGCCGATTCTACGGCGCGCTACGATGATATTTATTACACCATCACTCCACCAAAAGTGGATGAGCAACCAGAGCCAGATGCCAATACACTCAAAGTCATGACTTATAACATCTGGGCACTGCCTGCCATCGCTTCGCATATTGGTGACCGCTATGACCTGACCCCTCAATACGTAAAGGGCTATGACGTGTTGGCTCTACAAGAGGTGTTTGCTAACGGCAGAGATGAATTCTTGCGTGAACTTGCAAAAGAGTATCCTTATCAAACCAAAATGCTCGATAAAGATGGGATTAACATCTATGACGGCGGTGTGATAATTGTGAGCCGCTACCCTATTGTCAACGAAGCGCAATACGTGTTTCCTGATTGTACAGGCACAGATTGTTTCGCTGATAAAGGCGTGAATTACGCTGAAGTCATCAAAAACGGTCAGGCTTACCACGTGTTTGGCACTCACACCGCATCGTTCGATACAGACACCGCTCGTGACTACCGACAACGTCAATTCAAGCAGATGCGTCAGCTTGCTCAATCACTGGAAATACCAACTTCAGAGACGGTTATTTACAGCGGTGACTTCAACGTGAACAAGCTGAAGTTCCCAGGCGACTACCAACAAATGTTCGCTAACCTGCAAGCCGATGAGCCGGAGTATTCAGGTTATACCGCTTCAACCTTTGATCCACGCATCAACAACTTTGCGGGCGAACCTATGTCTGGCGGGGAAAATGTCGAATACTTGGATTACGTAGTGGTGAGTTCGGAGTACGCACAAAAAACTCACAACAATAACCGTGTTGATGTTCCTCGCTCAACCAGCAGTGAATTATGGAAGCACTACAACCTTTCAGACCACTTCCCTGTCAGTGCCGTGATCAAGTAGCGCGGTGAACCCATAATGCATCGAGTTATATTAATCCTAATGCTCGTCGCGGTGACGAGCATTATTGGCTACTCATGGTCATCAAAATCGAACGGAATACCGCTATCTTCGGCTCAACACGCAGAAGCTAAGCCCCGTGTTTCTACGACAACTGATGACGATAATTCCACGCCCACTGCAACCACCAGTTCGGGAAATGCAGCATCGAAGAACAAACAAGCCGAAGCAGAATCATCGGGCGGAGAAACGCATGTTGAAAACTTGAGCGAACTTGAAGGTAAAGCTCTATTCGATGAACTCGATGGGTTCTGGAAGCTTTGCCAACAACGTGATGACTGCACTGAGCAACTCGCACGATTGAAATCAGAGTTGCCGAGTATATGGTTTAAGTTACTGAGCGACTATCCGCAGCTATCAGTCGACTGGCAATTAGCCCAAAGTACCATCCCACTTGAATCCATAGAGACTCTTGAAGATCGTGTTGCCTTATTCAAGCAGTCTGCACAGCAAATATGGGGCGAGTTGGCCCACCAGCTATTCGCAGACCAGTTTGCGCATCTAGATTTTACGCTCGACGCAAACATCCTTAAAGAAAACGATGCGAACCAGTTTTTGGCCAACTATCAAGATTTGCTTAATGAATGGCAAAACAATACGGGCACGTTAAACGCCGAAACACAGCTTCAAAAATATGAACTGGCAGTATCTTTGATATCCAGCAGCTATAGCCCTGCTGAAGTAGCATCAGTCAAAACCGGCCTCCAAGATGCCTACTTAGATGAAGCGCAGGCCAGCAACATTGCCACGCGAGAACAACAAGTCGCACAACAGCAACAAACCGTGATGAGTTATCACGAGCAACTGGATCAGCTCAAAGCGACCTTAGGCTCTCAGCGCTCATCAAGTTATGCCACTTGGACTCAACAAAATTGGGACAGTTATTATCAACAGCAAGTCACCGACTTCAGGGAGCAGTTTTTTAGCAAGTAACGCTTTAACTTAAACCATCACGAAACTGCGCTGGCGTTTTATTGATCCAACTTTTAAACGCCCTTCTGAAATTTGCGGGGTCGCTATAACCGAGCCTTTCACCTATGTCATCGATACTCATGGTTGTGCCGAGTAACAGCTCTTTGGCCAGTTCCACTCTAACTTCGGTAAGCAATATATGATAACTGGAATCATGGGTCACTAGCTCTCTCCTGAGCGTACGAGAGCTACACCCAAACTCATCCGCGAGTTGCTCTATATTCGGGAAACTGCCTGCGGTTTGATAAAAGATCGTTTTGATTTGGTTAGTCAGCAGATGCTCAGAGTCCAGCGTTTCCACTATCGACTGGCAAGACGCAAGATAGCGCTTCAGTGTCGCGGCATCATGAGTCAATAAGGTTTTTGATAAAACCGAGGCATCAAAACGCAGTTCACAATGGTTTTGTTCAAAAATCACCGGGCACTGGAAACGCTCGTCATAAAGCTTGGTGTAATTAGGGCGAGCATAAGGCAAAGCCAAAGTATGAATATCCAACTCATGACCAGTCAGTTCTTCGAACAAAGAGACGATTGAACTCAAGAAATACTCACTGCAGAAAGGTAGGAGATCGCCCACTTCCAAGGTGTTCTCAATCTGAATCACTGCTTGCTTGGAATCTAGAAACAATTTAACCGAGAAGATAGGACCGTTCAGGCGCAGATATTTAAAGCCCGACTTGATGGCCTCCCCGACATTTTGACTGGTCGATAACGCATAACCCAACACACCAAAGTGGCTCAAGCTAGCGTGTTCCCCCAGCCAAAGCCCTAAGCCATCGTGAGGAAAGCTCTGATTCGCCACGCTAAATAACGCAAGTTTATCAGCGTAAGTCAGCTTTCCATTCGGGTCTCGCCAATCCATGTTCGGCAAACCCACATCATTGAGTAGCCTTTCAATATCGATACCTCGTTGCTCTAACGTATTCAACAGCAGCGCGATATCTAATGTACCCAACTGATGCCTATGTCCGGTTGGCTTATACTCCGCGATAATCTCCAATCGTCTCTCCTTATATCGAGCTCATTCCCATCAACATGACTACTCAGCTTCAACAACACTACTGACAAAATCGTGATTGGCAACGCGCTCTTGTCCGAATATGACCTCCCAATTCTACGCTACTCATCGCACAATGGCTTTAGTTGTTAAATTTATGTGAACCATCGCAATGATAAAAACGAACCCAGCCCCATACAGTTTGATTGATTCTAATGGCCAGCCAACCATTGGACATTTCGATGGCATCCCAAAGCACCTGAACATCGAGAACTTTGACTACCGAAACGCAATGGATTCAAAAGCAAACCTTTGGCAGAAGCACTTCCACTACAAGCAATTTCAATTTGTCAGCATCGTCACCGACACGCACATTATTGGTGTCGCTATCGCGGATATTCGCTACTTAGGCTCGGCATTTTGTTATCTGTACGATATTGAAAACAACCATCTAGAAGAGTCATCTTGGTTGAGGCCATTAGGGTTTGATAAACAAGTTACCGCTTCGCCATTTGACGGCACGACAAACATTGCAGGCCAAAGCATCATCTTTAATATTGAAGGCGGGCAATGGCAAGTTCGATTGAATACCAAACTCATCAAGGCCGATATCGCTTTAGAGCCTAAAGCCGACAGCTTGCCCTTGGCGATGTGCAGCCCAACGGGTTATTCAGGTTGGACTTACACCCAAAAGCACAATGCTTTGCGCATCAGCGGTGACATCCAAATCAAGGGAGAATCACTCGTTCTCGAACAAGCTCGTGCTGGTTATGACTTTTCAGCGGGTTACATGAGACGTGAAACCAGTTGGCGCTGGGCAAGCATCAACACGCAATCCAATGGCACAGATATTGGCCTAAACCTCGCGGCGGGCGTGAATGAAACCGGAGGCTGCGAAAACGTGTTATGGGTCAATGGAACCAGACACTTACTTAACCCGGTACAGTTTACGTTCAGTCGCCAAGACACGAATTTACCTTGGCAGATAACATCACAAGATGGACGTATAAACCTGACCTTTACGCCCTTAAATAACCGCAGCGAAAAGCTCAATTTATGGCTGTTAAAGAGTAACTTTCGTCAGTTCATTGGTCACTTTTCTGGCTCGATTGAAGACAACAATGGAGTGACACATCACCTCGATGGTGTTCTTGGCCTAACAGAAGATCACTTTGCTCGCTGGTAACGTAATTCTGCTGATTGAATCTCAGGCGAGCAAGTTTAAGTAAACTTGATACTAAGAACGCGTATGGCGTCTCAACAAGGATAAAACATGAATATCGACGCATTAATCAATCACCCAGAATGGCTACTGCTGGTATTAGCGCCCTTATTCGTGGTGTGCATGTTGGCTGAGTATTTTATCGGTCAGAAGCAAGGTCGACTACCAGACAATTCCAACTATAAACTTTCAGAAGTGATGTGTAACTTCACGCTGGCGGGAATGCATCAACTCTCCGATTTGCTCACCGGGTTATTGGTCGTGCAGTTGTATCTTTGGCTGTTTGGTTGGCGCTTAATGGACGTTGAAATGGGCGTACTGAGTTTTGTTGTATTGATGGTATTACAAGACTTTTGCTATTACTGGTTCCATAGAGCAAGCCATCGTGTTCGCTGGATGTGGGCCGCGCACGTCGCGCACCACAGTTCAGAAAGCATGAACTTCAGTACGGCTTTCCGTCAGAGTTTTATGTATCCACTTGCTGGGATGTGGCTGTTCTGGGTGCCGCTCGTCATCATAGGTTTCGACCCTAAATGGGTGATCTTTGTGGTCCTTCTCAACCTAGGTTTACAGTTCTTTGTCCATACACAATGGATACGAAGCTTGGGGCCGCTTGAGTACATCTTTAATACCCCGTCGCATCATCGAGTACATCATGGTAAAAACCCGCAGTACATCGATAAGAACTACGCCGGTGTTTTAATCATTTGGGATAAATTGTTTGGTACGTTCGAGCCTGAAATTGAAACCGTGCGTTACGGTGTCACCAAACCCGTAAACAGTTTTAACCCTATAATCGTCACCTTTCAAGAATGGAAGGCTATATTCAAAGATTTGAGAAACCGAGAGCTAACCATGAAACAGAAAGTCCGGTTGATACTCTCGCCTCCGTCAGATTAAACGAGTAATAGATAGTAACAAACCGCCACAATGCGCTCCAAAGGCATACCCACGCGGCTCGGTTGAATAGTAAAGCACCGTTTTACGGCAATTTATTTGTGATCTGGGTTGCACGTGTACCGCATACTATCAGATACTGAACAAAACTAACCTTCAGCCACAGTAAATGTTCCACGCTTACTGTTCAGGAAATTCAATGAGTTCAGATAATCAGCCGACCTACTTCTTTTTCGATTACGAAACGTGGGGCGTTAGCCCAGCAAAAGACCGTCCGAGTCAGTTTGCGGGTGTTCGTACCGACCAAGATTTCAATGTTATTGGAGAGCCTCTGGTTATCTATTGCCAACCTCCTGCTGATTACCTCCCTGCGCCTGAAGCTGCGCTGATCACCCGTATCACGCCACAGAAAGCGGCTTCACAAGGTCTCCCTGAGCCAGAGTTTATCGCTAAGATCCATGCTGAGTTGGCCAAACCAAACACCACAAGCCTTGGTTACAACAGTATTCGATTTGATGACGAGGTAACGCGTTACACCTGTTACCGAAACTTCATCGACCCATATGCGTGGAGCTGGCAGAACGGCAACTCTCGTTGGGATCTACTCGATGTAATGCGCGCTGTTCACGCACTGCGCCCTGAAGGCATTGTTTGGCCAGAGAACGAAGAAGGTTATCCAAGTTTCAAACTGGAACACTTATCTGTGGCAAACGGCATTGAACATGAGAACGCGCACGATGCAATGGCCGATGTTATTGCGACTATCGAGTTGGCGAAAAAGCTAAAAGCTGCACAACCTAAGATGTTTGATTATCTCTACAACATGCGCCACAAGCGTAAGTTGAATGAGCTTGTCGACATCGTAAACATGACACCTCTAATGCACGTGTCAGGCATGTTTGGCCGTGACTGCAACTACACAAGCTGGGTTGTGCCTATGGCTTGGCATCCAACCAATCAAAATGCGGTTATCGTGGTTGATTTAGCTAAAGATCCAAGCCCACTGTTAGAACTGGATGCTGATGAACTCAGAGAAAGGCTCTACACCAAGCGCAGTGAACTGGGTGAAGACGAGCTACCCGTGCCAATCAAATTGGTTCAACTGAACAAGTGCCCTATTCTTGCTCCAGCCAAAACGCTGACGGCTGAAAATGCCGAAACCATTGGCATCGATCGCCAACAATGCTTGAAGAACTTGGCCCTGTTGCGCGAACACCCAGAGATCCGCGAAAAACTCATTGGCCTGTACTCTCAAGAGCGCGAGTACGAAAAAAGTGATGATGTTGATACCCACCTTTACGACGGTTTCTTTTCACCTGCTGATAAAACAGCGATGAACATCATTCGCGAAACTGACCCAAATAACTTGGCAGCTTTAGATATCACCTTCGGTGATGAACGTATTAAACCGTTACTGTTCCGTTACCGTGCTCGTCATTTCCCATGGACGCTCGACGAAGCTGAGCAATTGAAATGGGCGAACCATTGTCGTGAGTTTTATGAAAGCCGTTTAGAAGAGTACATGCTCAACCTTGAAAACCTCGCGCATGAACATGAAAGCGACGAGAAGAAAATGGCTATCTTGAAGGCGGTTTATCAATACGTAGAAAAGTTAGCTAGCTAATTCCATTATCAAGAGACGTAACACTTTGAAAGAAAGATTGATCCAACTGGTTTACTGCTTAATCTCCTTCACCTTAATCATAGGTGCACTTACAGCAGGTAACGCGTTACAGCACTTTTTGGATACCTCAATCCCAGGCAGTATTTTTGGCATGTTGATTCTGTTTGCCGCCATGGTGATTGGTATTGTTCCTTCGCACTGGGTACAACCCGGTGCAAGCTTGATTATCCGGCTAATGATCTTACTGTTTGTTCCGATCAGTGTAGGGTTGATGGATCACTTCGACATGCTTATCGCAAACGCATTGCCAATTATGGCGAGCGCCGTTGGCGGCACGTTGTTGGTGTTGGTGTCTTTATCATGGTTCTTAGACCGCTTGCTTTCGAGAGGTAACTGATCATGTGGATTCTACTCACCATCGTGGTATTCCTGTTTGCTCGCTGGGTAAGTCAAAAAGTAAACTCACCGCTGTGTAATCCCCTGCTGATCAGCATTGGTATCATCATTCCGATACTCACGTTCTTCAAAGTACCGTTTGAGACTTACTATGCGGACAACACCTGGATTACTTACATGCTTCAGCCTGCTGTTGTTGCACTTGCTTACCCGCTTTATGAGCAGCTACCTCAAATCAGAGCCAACTGGCGCATCATCACCTTTGCTTGCACGCTAGGCAGTGTGATGTCGATGACAACGACAGCATTGATCGCAGTGGCTTTTAAAGCGGACTTGAGTTTGATTGCGAGTTTATTAGGTAAGTCAGTCACCACACCAATTGCGATGGAAGTATCGAGCCATTTAGGTGGTGAAGCAGCGATTGCGGCAATACTGGTATTGATTGTTGGTCTATTTGGGGCAATTTTTGCTTATCCAATCTACAATCTCATTGGTATTAAGAGCCCTATCGCGCGTGGTTTAACCATGGGCACGGTATCTCACGCATTAGGTACTGCGACCTGTGCTGAAAAGAACCAAGAAGATGCAGCATTCAGCTCTCTAGCGCTTGTGCTTTGTGGCGTCATTACCTCAATCATCGCACCGAGTATATTTTCGCTCGTGGTTTGGTTCTATTCTTAACTAAAACCTCACCACACGAATCAGCCCAACCAGAATACTGTTGATTTCAGTGCCTGCTTGGGCTTTTTATTCGCATTTAATCAGCAATAGCAGCCAAGTCGCGTCCTGTTTAGGCCAATAAGTGCGATATCAACGATGGTTTTTGCGCTTGCAATCGATTTCATCTGTGACCTCACTCTAATTATGCAAACCAATGTAATAACAACAATACAATAGTGATCGCTATCACAGAAAATTCCTACACATTGCATAAAATTAAAGCCTAAGGTCAAATAAGGATTCAACATGAACAGTCGTATTACCCTGGCGCTGGAAAGTGCTCCAACAGCAATCAAAGCACTTTTGAGTGACATCGTATTAGCAGACAACTTTGACGCGACATTGTCTCCAGAACAATTTGCTAGCCTCCTGCAAGCAAGTGGTTTAGCGGATGACGAGCTACGTATTGCGCTACTTCCTTTTGCCGCTGCGTATTCTTACGCGCCGCTATCTGAATTCTATGTGGGTGCCATCGTGCGTGGCCTATCTGGTCGTCTGTACTTCGGTGCAAACTTGGAAATTGCAGGTGCGCAACTTGGTCAAACGGTTCATGCTGAACAATCAGCCATCAGCCACGCGTGGATGAAGGGTGAAGAAGGCCTTTCTGATATCACGATCAACTTCAGCCCTTGTGGTCACTGTCGCCAATTCATGAACGAATTGACGACGGCAAAAGAACTTAAAGTTCAATTACCACAGCGTGATGAAATGTCACTGCAAGAATACCTACCTGACTCTTTCGGCCCTGCTGATTTAGGTGTAACAACAGGCCTAATGACAAAGCTTGATCATAAGTACACGACCGAAGAAACAACACCTATTGTTGTAGAAGCGCTAGCAGCACTAAACCGCAGCCATGCGCCTTACACCAAAAACCTAAGTGGTGTTTCGCTACAACTGACGTCAGGTGAAATTTTTACGGGTGCTTACGCTGAAAACGCAGCGTTCAACCCGAGCCTACCTCCTCTGCAAGTCGCGTTAATTCAACTTAAACTGGCTGGCTTCGATTTTGAACAAATTGAAAGTGCAGCTTTGGTTGAAATCGCCGAAGGTAGCATCAGTCACCTAGCGGATACGCAATCTACATTAGAAGCGATTAATCCCGACATTCCAGTGACTTACTTAGCAATCTAAGTACATCTAATTAACAAAAATTCAAATAAGCAGCCCTATTTAACGGGGCTGCTTTTTTTATACCTGTAATTAACGCAACAACTTGCGCAAACGTTTGCTTTTATTATTGAAATAAGTATGATCACCCCGTTTTCAATCAATCGTTCAAAAGATCGGAAGGAATTTCTATGTTTGGTACTGCTACTCGTGAAAATGCTACTCGTGTACTTCTATTAGGTTCAGGTGAACTCGGCAAAGAAGTTGCTATCGAGTGCCAACGTTTAGGTTTGGAAGTTATTGCTTGTGACCGTTATGCAGACGCACCCGCGATGCAAGTTGCGCATCGTAGCCATGTATTAGACATGTTAGACGGCGATGCACTTCAAGCGATCATTGAACTAGAAAAGCCAGATTATGTGGTTCCTGAAATTGAAGCTATTGCCACCAGCAAGTTGGTAGAGCTAGAAGCACAAGGCTTAAATGTCGTTCCGACTGCGAATGCGACCAAGCTAACGATGAACCGCGAAGGTATCCGTCGCCTAGCGGCAGAAGAGCTAAAACTGAGCACTTCTCCTTACCGCTTTGCAGACACCTTTGAAGACTTCGCTGCCGCTGTTGAATTCGTGGGAATGCCTTGCGTTGTTAAGCCAGTAATGAGCTCTTCAGGTAAAGGCCAAAGCGTTATCAAAACAGAGGAAGACATTCAAAAGTCTTGGGACTACGCACAAGAAGGCGGTCGTACTGGCGCGGGTCGCGTAATCGTTGAAGGCTTCATCGACTTTGATTACGAAATTACGTTACTTACCGTTCGCGCAGTCGACGGTGTTCACTTCTGTGCACCTATCGGTCACCGCCAAGAAGACGGTGATTACCGTGAGTCTTGGCAGCCACAAGTGATGTCAGACAACGCACTTAAAGCCGCGCAATACACGGCTGAACAAGTGGTTAACGCACTAGGTGGTCACGGCATCTTTGGTGTCGAGCTGTTTGTTAAAGGCGATCACGTTATCTTCAACGAAGTATCCCCTCGCCCACACGATACTGGCTTAGTGACTCTTATGTCTCAAGACTCATCGGAATTCGCACTGCACGTACGCGCGTTTACCGGTATGCCGATCAAATCCATCACGCAATACGGCCCATGTGCATCAGCGGTTATTCTGGGCCAAGGCACTTCAACCAACATTCGTTTTGAAGGTCTTACAGAGGCGCTAGACGCACCACAAACGCAAGTTCGCTTGTTTGGTAAGCCTGATATCGATGGTCGCCGTCGTCTAGGTGTGGCGCTGACTCGTCGCAACAGCACTGAGACTGCGATTGAAGATGCAATTGAGAGTGCTTCTAAAGTAAAAGTAATTTACTAACTGTTAATTACCATTTTCTAGCTAATGACAACTAGACTACTAATTGGTAACGACTAACTCAGATCTGAACCATTACGTTCTCGCATCTGAACAATCACGACTTCAAATCTGAACAATAAAAAAGACGGGCTATCGAGCCCGTCTTTTTGTTGGTGTTATCTTTTTTATTGAAGCGGTCTTTTCGCTAGAGAGCTCACTGCGCTTAAGCGTCTGACTCAATCAAGTACACTTCTTCACTGAATCGAGACAAGCCTTTTTTGGCAATCTTCGGATGTTCATCGTCTGCAATATCTTGATTCAACAATGTGATTTTGTATCCCGCGAACAACTGATCAATCTCTAGTTTAGGTACGCTAAACGGAGGCCCTGCCATCTCGCTTTGGTCGTAATCCAGCGTCACTAGAAGGATCTTACCACCCGGTTTCAGTAGTTGTTTCAAACGCTCTACGTACTGCACTCGCATCTCTTCAGGCAATGCGACTAAAGACGCGCGATCGTAAATGGTATCGACAGGCTGGATTGGCGCTGAGAAGTAATCGCCCGTGTAGATGTTCAGTTCATCGAATTGATACAGCTCATGCTGACCACTGATTTGAGTCACTGTCGGTGTGTATAAATGCTCAGAGAAAAATGCGCGAACCGCAATCTGGCTTAACTCGACACCTTGAACCTCTTCATGCTTGGTCGCTAACCAAATCAAATCTTCACTCTTGCCACAAAGAGGCACAAAGACACTCTTCTCGTAGTTAGGCTCAGTCTTTTCCCAAAATTTAATCAGAAGTGGGTTTACATCTTCGAGGTGGAAACCAATTTGGTTGGCTGCCCATTTATTGTGCCAAAATTCAGGATTATTCATCTTTCATTCATGTTAAACAGTCATAATGCAAGGGTACAGTATAGAGAGGTAAGAGCAACCTTAGCTTGGTTTAAAGTACCAAATTGGTTTCGATGAAATCAGAAACTGGCTAAGTTCAAAGTTCTAATAATTGCGGAACTAACGGTTGGATTATTTGTCTATATCTTCACATTTTAAAGCAATATTAAACGTTAGAGTTGGTTTCTGTCTTAGCTAGCCCCATTTAATATGTAGTGAGTTTAGTTAAGCTGTTTTTACTCTTGTGCGTTACTGGTTACCCCTTTTAACTACCCGTTTTTGTAACCTTGTATTTTGGAGTTTGAATGAGTGTATTTCTCCGTACGACGGCCCTAATGCTATTGGTATTGAGCCGAGCGCCTGCATTCGCAGCAGCACCTGTTTCAACAAGTTCGACTGATCAAACGCGCACTCCTGCGCAAAACCAAGTTTCATCAAACGTATTCCGTCATAGTTTGAGCGGCCTTTACGGCATCAAAGCCTTCGACTCACGCCCGACTCAGCCTTACACCGACTTCGATATTCTGTACAGCAAAGCGCATCAAGGCCAAGCTGAACTAGAAACTATCTGTAAAAGTACTGCCCTACTCACCAATTCTGAAGCGCTATTTGCTGGCGTTAAATCTCAAGCTCGTGCAGAAGAAAAAATCGCCCTTGAGCTTGATGGTGATGTAACAAAAATTACCGACTTAGCCCGCGCAACTATCATCGCGAACGATGTAGAGAGCTTGGTTGAAGTTTACGAAGCGCTAAGCCGTGAAGCAGACGTTGTTAAGCTGAAAAACAAGTTTAAATCACCAGCTGACTCTGGCTACCGTGACCTTAACTTGTTGGTTCGTTTGCCAAAGACCAACATCATTGCAGAGGTTCAACTTCACTTAAAAGCGATTGCTGATGTGAAAAGTGGCCCTGAGCACGAACTCTACGAAATCATCCAAGGCATTGAGCGTCACGCAATTGCAGAACATCGCCCAATCAACGATATCGAATCGGCACAAATCAAAAGCCTAAGACGCCAATCTTTAGAGCTTTACCAACAAGCATGGCAACCGTACATTACCACGCACATTAAAGCGGCATAACCACTGGCATAAACGCTTACCATAAACAAGAACGACAAAGGGCTGCATAATCGCAGCCCTTTCTTTTTATTAGTGCTCTCGCGTTGCTTTCATTAGTTCATTAGTTCATTAGTTCATTACTATCAGAAAGCAAACTATAGGGATGTCACTATTAGTAGTTAACGAGAAGGGTAGCTAAGAAAAGAGAGTCAGGTGATACCACTAAGAGAAACCAGTGACAAGACAGTCAGCAAATGATGCATAAGACGTAGATACAAAAAGACCACGCTAGGCGTTAATGCCGATCAGTT
>NZ_JBFRVM010000033.1:54203-60263 GCF_041475145.1 Vibrio sp. 10N.222.49.A3 | reverse complement strand
TTAAGTGAACGGCATTAACTGTTATGTGGCTCTTTTTGTTTGTATTGATCGCAATATTGTTTATTGTCATCACTGCTTCGTTTCAACCTCGCTTCATTTCAAGCCCGATCAAGAAACAAGAACTATTAAATAGAAATAAGTCGATAAGGTAATAATATGGATAGCGCACTACTTTGGGCTTTTATTCCCACGTTTTTCTTCGTGTCAATCACGCCCGGCATGTGTATGACTTTGGCGTTGACGCTAGGAATGAGTGTTGGATACAAGCGTACATTATGGATGATGATCGGTGAATTGGCTGGTGTTGCGGTGGTTTCTATTGCTGCGGTATTGGGTATTGCATCTATTATGTTGAACTACCCGTGGCTATTTACGGGCTTCAAATTTGTTGGTGCAGCTTACTTGTTCTATCTAGGCGTTCAGATGTGGCGTTCGAGAGGCAAACTGGCGATCAGCACTGACAACCAAACAACAAAAGTCAGCAATGATTGGGACTTGGTGGTTCAAGGCTTTGTCACTGCAATTGCGAACCCAAAAGGCTGGGCGTTTATGATTTCTCTGCTGCCTCCCTTTATTAACAGCAATAAAGACTTAGCGCCACAGTTGTTGATTTTAGTGTCGATTATTCTGTTTTCTGAGTTTGTTTGCATGACCTTATACGCGACAGGCGGAAAGAGCTTAAAGCATATGTTGGGCAAAGCCGATAACGTTAAGTTGATGAACCGTATTGCTGGCACGCTGATGATGGGCGTTGGTGTTTGGTTGTTCGTGAGCTAGCGATAATGGTTAGAGATCTCTGACTCAGTCGTTCCTCCTTCTCGAGGATGACGGTGCGTGATTTGGTTTGGGGTGAAGAGCAGTTTACAAAGTCGCAGATCATTAGTTGAATCAAAGATCGTATAGAATTTAAAAAAGAGCGATAGGGCATTTGGCCTTATCGCTCTTTTTTGATTTTACTTAACTAGCGAACAGAAACTAGATAACAGTAAGGTTGCTGATCTTAGGTAGATTTGCTTATTAAACCGCGATTTCACCGCCGTCTTCACGACGAATCACAACGGTAGATGCTCTTGGGCGAACATTGCCTTGAGTTTGTGCAGTTGCATCGTCTGATGATGGCCAGTTTGCAGGGTGTTGAATGTTCACGAATAGTGATTTGAAATCTGGGCTGATGGTAAAGCCAGTCACTTCACAACCGTTTGGCCCCACAAAGAAGCGTTTAAGCTGTGCTTGGTTATTTACGTCAATCACCGCGCTGTTGCCTTTGTCATCCGTTAACTGAGATGGAACAACAGCCAGCATTTGATCGTTGGTGTAGCCTGTAACTTCGTCTGCGCCGTTATCTGTTTGAATCCATAAAATACCACGAGCATCAAACGCTAAGCCATCAGGGCTCGCGAATTGGTTCATGTCTGTTAGACCTGAGCGGTTAATTGACTTGTCTTCCACTGCTGGAGAACCGAAGACAAAGATATCCCAATCGAACTCGCCTGCTGTTTTGCCTTCATCCCAACGAATTACATGACCGAACTTGTTGTCTACGCGAGGGTTCGCAGAGTTCGCTTCTTTACGCTTGTTGTTATTAGTCAGCGTAAGGTAAGCCGTCCCCGTCATTGGGTCAACAGAGCACCATTCAGGGCGATCCATTGGCGTTGCGCCTACAAGGTCGGCTGCGCCTGCTGTATTGATGATAAGCGCTGCTTGAGAATCAAATGAATCACCAAGTTTGCCGCCGTTCGTGGTCTTGCTACTCAGAGTTAGCGGTAGCCAAGTGCCTGAACCATCATCGTTGAACTTAGCCACATATAGTGTGCCTTTGTCCATGTACTTGTCACCCGCACTTAGACGGTTACTTGGCTCAGCGTCACGCGGGTCCCATTTCTCTTCAGAAACGAATTTGTACAGGTATTCAAAACGAGAGTCGTGGCCAGAATAGAACACGATTGGCTCGCCTTCGGTCAACTTACCAAACGTACAACCTTCATGACGGAAACAACCCAATGCTGAACGTTTCTTAGCGCGAGAGTTCGCTGTGTATGGGTCGATTTCAACAATGTAGCCGTGACCATGTGCTTCGTTACGGTAGTCATCAATCGGCGAATCAGCGCTTGGTGTTACGTCAAAGCGTGCAAACTCGTCTAAGCGTTCTTGTTGGTTGCCAGAAAGCGTGTCCCAACCGTAACGTGTTTTGTCGGTTGCGATGCCAATACGTTCTTGTGCTGGCGTTGTCTCGCCTTTATTAACAAAATAACCCGGCCAGTTCTCTTCACATGTTAGGAAAGTGCCCCAAGGTGTGTAGCCATTACCACAGTTGTTCAGCGTGCCGCGAGCTTGGCTGCCGTCTTGTGAGAATTTGGTTTTAGTAAACTCACTGTGAGCAACAGGGCCAGACAGGTCCATTACTGTTGCGCCTGTGTAGCGGCGGTTCAGTGGATCGTTATCGACCATCACCCATTGGTTGCCTTCAAGTTTTACTCGAACAACACTCACGCCGTGCGCGTTGATCTCTTTACGTACTTCATCAAGGCTAGGGCGAGCGCCTTCGTTGTATGTTGGGCCGTTGGCGTGCAGCGCTTTTTGGTCGATGTATTCGTGGTTGATCACCAACAAACCGTCGTTACTGTTGCCATCAAGCGGGAAGAAGTGCATGCCGTCGTGGTGCATGCCAAGTGAGTTCGCTTGATCTTGTGCATTGTTGGTTCCATCTTTTAACCAAGCCTTGCCTTGCTTGTTTAGTGGGGTACCCCAAGGAACCAATACTTGTGCTGTATAGCCTTTTGGTACGATGACACTGTCTGTCAAAGAGCCTTTAACCGATTCGAAGGCAAGTGTTGCGGTGCTTTTGTGCGCGCCCGTTGCTTGCATTGTCGTAGCGTTAGCCGTGCTGTGACCCGCTAAACCAAATGCGCCAAAGGCGGTCATTGCACTGATGCCAAGACCGCCTTTCAGAACGTTTCTTCTTGAAAGGTTCGCATCTAGAACTTCTTCGAAGGGCTTGTTGTTACTCTTGTTAAAACGAGTGCTATCAAATGTTTCCTTGCTCATCGGGACTGCTTCCTGTTGGCTGACTTTATTATTCGTTATTCACGTGTAACCAAGCTATTTCTAATGAGTTAATAGTTGGTTCAATGTGTGACCAATCGTGAAGCAGTTAAGTGACAGATTTTTATAGTTTTGATTAAGGTTTTGTTTCTGCAGCACGATTTTTCCCGTTAAGCCTCTCGTGTAATACAAAACTCTTGGGAATTAACGAGGAACTGTGTATAAATGCTTTATCAAACGAAAAGAGAGACAGTTATGAAATTAGATAAAATCGAAAACAAAAATCGTCGCCTACGCAAGAAATTATACCTAGGTGAATTCTCTATTTTAGGTTTTGAAGTAAGCTGCACGACTTCGATTGCTGATTTTGACCAATACGATGTGTTCATCGATGAATTTATCGATTTTATCGACAGCATCGGCCTGTGCTTTGGTGGCGGTGGTTTAGAGCTGTTCGAAGGTTTCTTATGTTGTATTGAGCGCTACCGTTCAGTGACAGAAGCAGAGCAACTGCAAGTAGCGCAGTGGCTTGAAGCTCGCGCAGAAGTAAGCAAAGTTGAAGTAAGCGAACTTGTTGACGCAAACTACGCATTCTAAATTGGTGTTGTTCGGCTAGCTCAGTTGGAAGCGAATAGAGCTTTCCTGAGAGAAGTTTTATACATCAGTGAAAGGCCCAGTCGGTATATCGATTGGGCCTTTTACGTTTGGTCAGCTCAACACCAGACCTCGGGTTTCGAGTGTTGTAGGTTTCTTCGATTTAGAACCTGTACGACTTGTCCAAGGGGGAGCGAGCAACTTGTTGGAGTGTTTGAAGCAGAATTGGAAATATGCGCTTTTTCAATTCGTCCCGTGACTTAGTGCTCTTTACTTAGCGTCGTTTTCTTCGTTCACTTTTGCATAGAAGTGCAGCAACTCTGTGAGCTCTTTAACCCAACCAAATGCTTCTGTCGGTGCTTTCGACAAAATCTTCTCGACTTTGTCACAGTGAGTTTCAAGGCTGATCGCTTGTTCAAGGTTGAACGACATTGCATAGAAGTGCCAAAGCAACAGTCGAGTCATGCGCTCGATGTTTTGCTGTGAGTTATCCGACTCACTAAACGCAAGATTCACTTCACTCAGCGCGATTGCTGTCATTCGCAGCATCGCATCAAACTTCGCTGATTGCATACGCTCTTCATTGGTCACTTCTTCCTGTTCGAACGTAAACAGTTCCGTCATTGCATCTTCAGGGACAAGGCGATGAATCATTCTTAAACTAAATTCTTCTAGTTCTTCACGAGGCATGTTGTTTAAGCAAGTTAAAGTGTAATCGCGTTGCATGGTGTTCTCTTGGATCTGCAAAAAGGTCAGACAGTTTAATGGAGAAGCGAGTTCAGAAAAAGCAGATTTTAGATAAGCCTACGTTTGTAGGCTTATCTATGTACTACAAGCCCTAAAATTGATGTTTAGGGAAACTGTATTTAGGTTTGAACGCAGTATCAGGCTTTGCTATGGCTTGGCGGTTGATATTGCATAGACTGGTCGTTTCTCATGAAAATGTTACTCGCGACCAAGCTGCCAATACAAATTGAACCAAGCGCTAACCAAGTCATCGTATCTGGAATCTCGTTAAACAGTGGGATCGCCAACAAAGTTGCAACGGCGGGTGTTGCACTGCCAAAGGCGGCTGAGCGCTCTGCTCCTAATGTATTGACAGCATAGAGATAAGTGAATGCCGCTATTAAGCCTGCACCGACGCCTTGCACCGCTGAATGTGCGGCAAGCTCTGTGACTGGCCATTGAGCAATTGGTGTGCTCATTAAATGGCTAGGGAGGGTTCCTGTAAGGATAAGGACCAGCAACAGCAAGGTGGAACAGAATGAGATAAAACCTGCACTCACGAGCGCATTAAGGTTGGCAACACGTGCTGAGATGGTAAAAGTCGCCCACATCAAGCTGCCAAACAAAAACAACACGTGACCTTTGGTATATTCAAAGTTGAAGCTGCTTAAGCTACTTCCCAGAAACAACAATATCCCAAGCGAAACCAGACCTAAACCAACGACACGGTGTCGGCTAAGCGGCTGCTTAAAAAAGAGTACCGCGATCCCTGTTACGAATAGAGGAAGCGTTCCCGGAACTAAAGCACTCCCGTGTGATACCGGAACGAACTGCATGGCTGTTCCTGCAACGAGTAAATAAGGTAACCCGCACCCCACAAACATACCGGCCAAGTATCGATTCGGGACAGCAGCGATCGTGCTACGTGCTTTCCACACCAAAGGTAATAGCGCCAATGCTGGTATGAGGAATCGAGTCAGTGCGATGTCTGCAGGTGTTAAGTCTGAATTTGCGCCGCCTTTAAGAGAAAGGAAAAAGCTCGCCCAGATGAGCAGAGTGACAATAATAGATAGGTAGCCAAGCTTCATAATAAACAAGGAAAGTGAATGATGATTAATTATGGGGTACTTGGTGTGCCATAGGTTGGCAAGTTTTGTTCTAACTTGAGTTGTAGTTGATGATTTCTGCTAATATCTTGCCAATTGTTAACGAATTTAACCAATAATTGGTATTTGCTATGGATAGGATTGATAGACATCTTCTTGAGTTGCTTCAGAAAGACGGCAGGCTAACCACCGCTGAGTTAGCTGATGAAGTTGGCTTATCGGCTTCACCGTGCGCGAGGCGCATCAAAAGACTGGAAGAAAAAGGGATTATTGATGGCTACCGTGTGAGCCTGTCACGGGAACAGGTCGGCATCGCAATGAGCGTGTTTGTTGAGGTGAGCTTGAACAACCACCAAGAAGTGTCGATTGATAAATTTGAAAGTGCGGTTGTCGAGATGGAAGAGGTCATCAGCTGCCACGTTGTATCTGGGGCTTATGATTACTTGTTAGAAGTTGTCAGCCCTAACTTGATGGCTTACGAAGCATTTACCAGAAAGCTACAGCGACTCTCCAACGTAAAAGACATACATACCCATCTTGCGATTAGGCAAGTGAAAGGCAATGCGCCACTTCCGGTTTATACGAGCTAACG